>DATFVD010000267.1:0-5556 GCA_035260505.1 Terriglobales bacterium | reverse complement strand
TGCTGGGGATCATTCTCGAGTCCCGAAACCTTCGCCAGGTCAGCCCCACAGGTTTCAAAGCCCAAGGCCGCGGATGTCGTCTTTGGTGCGTTGCGAACGCACAGCAGGGTTACCCACAAATCATTCTTGTAGACGAATCCGTCAAGAGCCCAGTACCAGGTGTCCTTGTGCTGCGCCTGAAAGAAGTCCTGGAGCTGTTCCTTGTCATCCCGCCGGATCACGTAATCTACCGTCCAACCGCCGCGCTCGTCGCACGTCGAGACTCCAATGCTGTTGCGCACCATGCGAGGGTCGCTGCCCTCGACGGTCCTCCGCTCGCCATAGAGGGTATCCCCGAAGATCCAGACAGAACGACCGTCCGGCAGCGGGATCGAGTACGCTGCGTCAGCGCCCCACCATGACTCTTTAAAGGGAAAGCTGGGAATGCAATCGGTTCTGGATTTGTCCAGCGCGTACAGCGAAGCAGTGCAAGAAAGCATAAACAATGCAATCACAATGACAATGACAATCCGTCCCACCGACCGACACCTCGAGTCCACTGCCAACATGTATGCCAACTCCTTCTGGCGACCTTATGCCGTATCCCTCAAATCAGTATTCCTCATTCCTCAATCAGTCTAGCGCGCCGAGAGGGAGAAGAAGAGAAGAAGACGCGCATCTCGCACAAAAGAAGTCTTTTCGCTGGAATGGACAACCCCTTGATCGCGATCGCCTGCAAATCGCCTCTTGACGAAAATTGCGAGTTGCCGAATGCGCCATGCAGCACTAGAATTCTCCCGCTAAAGCAATCCAATCACTAAATCTCAATCAGGAGGAAACATGAGAGCAAGAGCGATTACATTGACGGCGGTGCTGTGCTTTATTGCGGGGGCTGTATGCTTCGCCAGTGACGTACAGGTAGGCACTTGGAAGCTCAACGAAGCCAAGTCGAAGTTTGCCCCTGAATCCTCGAAGAACTTGACCGTGGTGTACGAGGTGGCGGGGGACAGCGTGAAAGTTACGGTGGATGGCACCGACGGCGCCGGTAAGCCCACGCACAACGAATGGACAGGCAAGTACGACGGGAAAGACTACCCTGTCACGGGCGATCCGAATTCCGACGCGCGCTCGCTCAAGAAAGTCGATGACAACACGTTGGAGTTAACTGTTAAGAAAGACGGCAAGGTTACCATTACCGGTCAAATTGTCGTCTCGGCCGATGGCAAAACCCGGACCGTTACGACGAGCGCAACCGATTCGAAGGGCAAGAAGGTCAAAAACACTGCCGTCTACGATAAGCAGTAGCCGGATCTCTCCGCAGTGCGATGGCATTACCGTAATGACAGTACCGGCGATCCCACTCTTCCTTCTTCTTGGAAGAGTGGGATCACCGTGTGGAGACGGGCGTCTCGCCCGTCCAATCCGAGCGCAGCTCGGCAGATCCCTTCGGAGTCAACAACCAATCAATTAGGCGCGCACCATGCTCCTCAGAGCCGGGGGGTTATGGATGATCAACATCGAACCCTTCAATTCCGCCGTGTCATTTCGGCGGAACTCGGAGAGAAGGCGCGTGATGGTTTCCCGGCTGGTACCGACAAGCTGAGAGATTTCTTCATGGGTCATCGCCAACCGGACGCGCACCGTCCCGTTGCTGACTTCTCCATCGGCGGCGGTTTCAAGCAAAAATCTGGCAAACCTCTCTGACACCGAATGTGACAAGCCGATCGTGCGCGCTACCCCATACGCATCAGAGCAGTCCCGAGCAAGATGCTGAGTGGCATGGAGAGCGGCGTCAGCGTGATCTTTGAGAAAGCGCAGCATGTCTTCCCGCCCGACAAAATTGAGCTGGCAGGGCTGCATGGTTTCGACCGTCAACTCGTACCGTCCGCCGGTGACAACCGCGTGCAAACCCAGAATTTCACCGGGCTCCGCGATGCGGACAATCAAAGTCTTGCCATCGCGCGAGGTGGTCGAAAGCTTGGCGCGCCCCTGGCAGAGAATAAAAATTCCGCACGGGCTTTGTCCCTCGGCAAGAACCACCGCGTGTTCAGGAAAAACCGCGGCATGTTTTATCTGGTTGAACGCTTCGATCGACTCCGGGGAGAGGTCGCAAAAGAAACTGCGCGAGCGCAGATTGCAGGTGAGACAGCTTTCAACGCAGTTCAAGCCGGACATGCTCATTGGCGCTCCTCCATCTCCCACAGACACGCGCGCCTGAGTGGCGAACCATGTCAGCAAGCATGATTGACAAGCGGCAAATGGTCGAATCTCGCAGCTGGCCAGACCGCCTATGCGGAAGCTGATGACGGAATAAGTGCACGCCAGCCACCGTTCCATTTTGGGTCTGAAACTCAATGCTTGCAGCATTCGTTTCGCCCGCCGCGGATCAGCCTAGCCGGAGGGCTGGCTACGCTGCCGCCAATTGGGCAAACTGGCAGTGCGGAAGTTGTCAAAATCCCAAATAAGAATCCCGCGCAGGTTCGAGACGTCTCGGGTTTTCGGATCACGTCCGGGCCTCATCGGGCTACACCTTCTGGTGCAATACCATACACGAATTGCTGTATTCCCCTCTCCTTCGCCGTTATAGGAAAATGTCTTGGGTTGAGGGACAACCGCATTCGTGTATAACGTCGATCTGTTGCGCCAGATTTGTCGCGATATAGCCAGCGAGAAGGACCCCCAGCGGGAAGAAGATCTTATTTCTGTTTTGCAAGCGGTCATTAAAGAAGATCAAGAGGAAATCCGAGTCAGGATGGCCTTTCTCGCCAAGAAGTACGCTTCTGCCGTCAGCGACTCGAAGGCCGCAGATTAGCTTCTCTTCCCCATGGGTTTGAACCAGGGGAAGGGATCGAAATACGGAACATATTGATTCTACGTAACTTACCTGCAACGCCACCCGAACCATTGACAACCACGTACTCAGATTCCTATAATTAGCACTCGTGGCACTCAAGTGCTAATAATCCCGGACTTTCAGGCAATCTCAGTTCAATTCAACCTGCTTAACCAACTCTTGAAAGGAGTACGCAACTATGGCAACCAAATTTACTCCGCTGCACGACCGCATCCTGGTCCGTCGCGTGGAAGAAGCCGACACGACCCGCGGCGGGATCATCATTCCCGACTCCGCAAAAGATAAACCGATGGAGGGAGAAGTCATCTCCGCCGGCAAAGGCAAAATCAGCGAAGAAGGCAAAGTTCGGCCGCTCGATGTGAAAGAAGGCGACCGCATTCTGTTCGGCAAGTATTCCGGCACTGAGATCAAAATCGATGGTGAGGACTTCATCATCATGCGCGAAGAAGAAGTACTCGGCGTGTTGAGCGGCGCCACCACTTCGGCGAAGAAGGAACACGCCGGATCGCGCCGGTAGTTGTCAGCTCTCAGCTATCAGCCATCAGTTGACAGCCAAACCCTGACACCTGTGACCTGACACCTGAGACCTTGAGTTTCAATTCGCAGGCACCGCCTGCACCAAAATTTCATTTAGGAGCTGAAAAGTATGGCAAAGCAAATTGTTCATGGAGAAGAGTCGCGGCAGGCCATTCTCCGCGGCGTCAACCTGCTGGCGGACGCTGTGAAGGTCACACTTGGCCCCAAGGGCCGCAACGTTGTCATCGAAAAGAAATTCGGATCGCCGACCATCACCAAGGACGGCGTAACCGTAGCAAAAGAAATTGAACTGCCAAACGGCATCGAGAACATGGGCGCCCAGATGGTCCGCGAAGTTGCTTCGAAGACCTCGGACGTCGCCGGCGATGGCACCACCACCGCTACCGTTCTCGCCCAGGCGATTTTCCGCGAGGGCGTGAAGACCGTTGCTGCCGGAGCCAATCCGATGGCCATGAAGCGCGGCATCGAGAAGGCCGTGCAGCTCATCACCGGTAAGTTCGACAAGGAAGGCAACCGCGAAAAAGGCGAGCTGGACAAGTTCAGCAAGCCGGTCACCGGCGAGATGATTGCCCAGGTCGGCACAATCTCGGCGAACAACGACGAGACTATCGGCAAAATCATTGCCGAGGCTATGAAGAAAGTCGGCAAGGACGGCGTCATCACCGTCGAAGAGTCGAAGACCCTCGAAACACAGCTCGACGTGGTCGAAGGCATGCAGTTCGATCGCGGCTATCTCTCTCCGTACTTCGTCACCGATCCGGAGCGGATGGAATCGATCCAGGAGAACGCATACATCCTGATCCACGAAAAGAAAATCAGCTCGATGAAAGACCTGCTACCGCTGCTCGAGCAGATCGCCAAGGGTGGCAAGCCGCTCCTGATCATCGCAGAGGACGTGGAAGGCGAAGCGCTCGCGACTCTGGTCGTGAACAAACTTCGTGGCACGCTGCAAGTCTCGGCCGTCAAGGCTCCCGGCTTCGGCGATCGCCGGAAGGCAATGCTGCAGGACATCGCAACTTTGACCGGCGGCAAGGCCATCACGGAAGATCTGGGCATCAAGCTGGAGAACGTCCAGCTGGCTGATCTCGGACAGGCCAAGAAAATCACCATCGACAAGGACAACACGACCATCGTCGAAGGCAAAGGCAAGCCGGGTGATGTGCAAGGCCGCGTGAAAGAAATTCGCAGCCAGATCGACAAGACCACCAGCGACTACGACCGCGAGAAATTGCAGGAGCGGTTGGCGAAGCTGGTCGGTGGCGTAGCGGTGATCAAAGTAGGCGCCGCGACCGAAACCGAAATGAAAGAGAAGAAGGCCCGCGTCGAAGACGCAATGCACGCGACCCGTGCAGCAGTCGAGGAAGGTATTGTCCCCGGCGGCGGCGTGGCTCTGGCGCGTTGCGTTGGAGCTCTCGAGCGCCTGAAACTGGAAGGTGACGAGCAGATCGGTGTAAACATCGTGAAGCGCGCCATCACCGAGCCGTTGCGCCAGATCGCCGAGAATGCCGGCGAAGAAGGTGCAATTGTGATCGGGAAAGTCCACGACTCGAAAGACAATAACTACGGCTACAATGCACTGACCGGCGAGTATGAAGACCTGGTCAAGGCGGGCGTGCTCGATCCGACAAAAGTGGTGCGTACGGCGCTGACCAATGCCGGCTCGATCGCGGCGCTGATGTTGACGACCGAAGCGCTGGTGGCGGAGATCCCCGAGGAGAAAAAGGGCGCTCCATCCCCCGGTGGCCACGGCGGCGGTGGTATGGACGGAATGTACTAAATTAGCTGTCAGCCATCGGCTGTCAGTTAAATCAGAGGCCCCGCTCGCAAGAGCGGGGTTTTTTTGTTATAGCAACCGAAGCAATATGTAGTCAGCACCCGCGCAAGGCTCGTCTGCGGGTCTAAAGTGGAGAGACGGGCGTCCTCGCCCGTCGAAACCGTGGGAGGGTCGATGGCAAGGCGGAGGATTTTCTCTGGGCTCAATCGAGACTGTCTACTGGATTCTGCACGCACCACTTTCGCAGCGGTGGTTGCGATGCTTTTGGCTCGTCTGTTGAAGATGCCAGAATATTATTGGGCGCCAATCTCGACGATCGTCATCGTGCAATCTACGATCCCTCATCGGACGCTGGGATGGCAACGATTTGTGGGGACCGCGCTGGGAGCCGTGCTGGGCGCAGCGTTGGCTA
>DATFVD010000266.1:0-2866 GCA_035260505.1 Terriglobales bacterium | reverse complement strand
TCTGTTGACGGTTGGCACCGCGTCCGCAACGGTAACATTGCAAAAGTGGACCGACGGTTGGGACAACTTCGGCGAACCCCTGAACCTCACCAAGAGCAGCGTCAAGTGGATCGTTTCCCCTACCACCCATACCCTGACGGTGACCTTCTCCTTGGTGGGTGCCAGACCAAGCAAACTGTATCAGGTCGCTCTTAACTTCTTCTGCAGCACCTTCCCGGCGAACTTCGGCCAGTTTCCGACCGATGGCGGCGGCGGCACCTGTGCAACCGCTACTAAACAAGGAGTGACCGCGACCTTTGCGGAAGTAGAAGTCGGAGTTGTCACCACTGATCTCCACGGGAACGGCTCTTTCAAGGTCGTCATCGGCCCGGTCACAGCGGGGACCTATGACGTCGAATTCTTTGCCCACGATGGTGCCGGTTGCGAATTGAACGGCGGCGGGGGAATCGCCACTTGTGCAGCGGATTTTCAATCGCCCGGCCCATTCGGAACGGGGACCACGATTACGATACCCTGACACTTTGCGACTCCAGTCGGGATGAACGGGAAGTCGACTGTCAGTGTAATGCGATGTTTCAACAGGAAGGCGAATTCACTCACAGCCTAATTCCAAACCAGCCCCTAGGGGAGATACCGCGCACGAAAGGACAAAGTAACCATGAACTCTCAAGCGAGCCTTCTCCGTTGCGATTACGCCTTAGGCTACACGAACGCTGAGCACGACCGCCTGATGCGGCAAGCCACGCGCATAGCCCCATACACCGAGCGGTTGTTCCGCGAAGCGGGCATCGGTCCGGGACAACGTGTTCTCGATCTCGGCTCCGGTGTCGGCGACGTCTCCATGCTGCTGGCGCGAATCGTTGGCTCGTCAGGAGAGGTAGTCGGCATCGAACGCGACGCGTGCTCAATTGCACGGGCCCATGCTCGCGTCGAAGATGCGGGACTACGCAGCGTCAGCTTCACTCAGGCCGACGTAATGGAATTCGTCAGCGACAAACCTTTCGACGCCGCCGTCGGGCGCTTCATCCTAATGTTTCTTCCCGACCCGGCTTCCGTGCTGCGCTCGTTGACTCGTCTCGTCCGGCCCGGCGGTGTCCTCGCCTTTCAGGAGCCCACTTGGATTCCTCTGCTCGCTTTGGGTGCACGGCTTCCCCTTTGGTCCAAAACTCTTCACGCCATCCATGAAACTTTCCTGGCCTCGGGCGTAAATCCGGAGATGGGCATCACGCTGTACCACATGTTTCAGGAGATGGGACTACCCACGCCTACCATGAACATTGAGATACCGTTAGGAAGCGATACGGCGTTTACAAGCCTGATCTGTGACCTCCTCAGCAGCGTGCTGCCTTTGGCCCAACAGCACAACGTGCCACTCGATGCACTGGGGAATGTCGATACGCTTTCCGACCGTATCCGAGCCGAGGTGGCCAGGTCGAACACCGTAGTTAGTTTTGTGCCTCTCGTCGGAGTGTGGACGTGCAATTCCGATCAGCCCAGTCCCGAGAAATCGGCGCAGCTGATGTGATCTGCCGGGGCTCGCCCAATCATTCCGGATTGTCCCCGGAGGTGACGGGCTACTCTTCCACAATCCGGTTGTGGAAGCGCAGCCTGCAATCATCCAGAATCACTGGATGGCCTTTATCGCCCTACATAGGCGCTATAATGGCGCGCACCCATGCCCCTGACCGCTGGCACGAAACTCGGCCCCTACGAAGTCGTCGCCCCGCTAGGCGCCGGAGGCATGGGAGAAGTCTATCGCGCGACAGACACGCGCCTCGATCGCACCGTCGCCATCAAAATCTTGCCCGTTCATCTGTCTGACAACCCCGAGGCCAAGCAGCGCTTCGAGCGGGAAGCCCGCACCATTTCTTCGTTGAATCATCCCCACATTTGCGTGTTGCACGACGTCGGCAGTCAAAATGGGACCGACTACCTGGTGATGGAGTATGTCCAGGGCGAAACTCTGGAGGCGCGGCTGCAGAAAGGGCCGATGCCGCTGAAGCAGGCGCTGGAGTGCGGCATGCAGATCTGCGATGCGCTGGAGAAAGCGCACCGGGCGGGTATCGTACACCGCGATCTCAAGCCGGGAAACGTTATGCTCACCGCATCCGGCGCCAAGCTGCTGGACTTCGGCCTGGCGAAACCGTCCGCCGGACTGTTCGGAACTCAAACCTTGACCGACAAAGGACACCTGACGCCTTCCACTCCCACCATGAATCTGTCGGCGCTCGGCACGCCGCTGGGGACCCTGACGCAGCAGGGCACGATCGTCGGCACGTTCCAATTCATGGCGCCCGAAGTGTTGCAGGGGCAGGAAGCGGACGCGCGCAGCGACATCTTCAGTTTCGGCTGCGTGCTGTACGAGATGATCACAGGCAAGCGTGCATTTGAAGGCAAGAGCCAGATCTCGGTCGCCTCAGCCATCCTCGAGAAGGAGCCAGAACCAATCTCGAAAATTCAGCCGATGGCCCCAGCGGCGATTGATCATGTCGTCCACGAGTGTCTTGCGAAAGATCCCGAATCACGTTGGCAGAACGCCGCCGACGTTGCTCGCGAGTTGCGCTGGATCGCGAGCAGCGCTTCTGGCACCAGCCCAGCGTCGCCCGTCAACCTTCGCCGCCGCTGGCGTGAGCGTCTGCTGTGGATCGTTGTGGCCGCAGCGCTGCTGGGGGCGCTGGCTTGGTCGAATCTGCGCGAGCACGCGCCGGCGCACACAGTACGATCCTATTTGCCCCCACCCGCGGAAGTGGGCTTCGACTTCACCGGCGACTTTTCCGGCCCACCCACGATCGCGTCCGACGGAGCAGCGGTGGCGTTTTGCGCCCGCAGCCAGAAGGAGCGAGATTCGATCTGGGTGCAGTTCCTC
>DATFVD010000265.1:0-4029 GCA_035260505.1 Terriglobales bacterium | reverse complement strand
TTGGTCGGGGAGAGAGGATTTGAACCTCCGACCCCCTGGTCCCGAACCAGGTGCTCTACCAGGCTGAGCCACTCCCCGACTGACGACTGGATGACGGCCACCACAGCAACGACGTGATGACTAAAACTAAGACAGTATAGCATTCTGCGGTGTGGTGATTTGCTCGCGCGGGCTGCACTGTGCTCTCGCGAACTCTGCTGATTCCCTCCTGTTATTGTTAGTCGGCACGGATTTCAGGGCGTGCTGGATTTCTGACACTACATGCTGTACCCGCTCCATGCCACAGCGCGCCTTGTGGCAACGCGCTTTGCAAACTTTCATTATTAGTGAAAACGAGGTTTACGCGCCCTTCCGCCGTGACCGCCGGCGGGCGCGCGAAGGCTGCTACAATCTTGGTCACAGTCACTTTACCGCTATTAAAACGTTTGTATGCTGGCTTTTACTGCTGGAAGGCTGTTGACTCCGACTGACGCCGTCGAGCATCCCTTCGTGCTCGTCGAGCACGGACGCGTCGTCGACATTTCCGCTCGGGGCAATCGCCAGGTTCCCGCCGGAGTTCCCACGTCCGACTTCGGCGATAGCATGATGGCTCCGGGCTACGTTGATCTTCACATTCACGGCAGTGCCGGATACGACGTCATGGACGATACCGCTGAGGCGTTGCCGGCGATCGAGCAACTGCTGGCGCGGCATGGCGTCACTGGTTATTTTCCAACCACCGTCACCGCTCCGATGGATGCGACTTTGAGCGCCCTCGAACGGCTGGCGGATGCGATCGAAAAGCGCGAACTGGATCTCGAACGACAGAATGCAGATGACAAGATTCGAGCCCGCCCGCTCGGAATCCATCTTGAGGGGCCATTCATCAGCCACGCGCGACGCGGGGTACACCCGCCCGACAATCTACTGGCTCCGACGCTGCCCTTGTTCGAGCAGTTCTGGCAAGCGGCGCGCGGGCGCATTCGGATGATGACGATTGCTCCCGAATTGGAGTACGCGCCCGAGGTTATTGCCGAAGCCGCGCGGCGCGGCGTTTGCGTGAGTCTGGGGCACTCCGACGCGGATTTTGAAGCGGCCGAGCGCGGAATCGCTGCCGGAGCGCGGCACGCGACTCACACCTTTAATGCCATGCGTCCGCTGGACCATCGCAGTCCAGGTATTTTGGGTGCGGTTCTCACGGATCGTCGCGTGAGCGCGGACATTATCGCCGACGGAGTTCATCTCGATCCAGCAATCGTGAAGCTCTTTGCTGAGGCCAAAGGCCCCGAGCAAACTGTCCTCATCACCGATGCTACGTCGGCGACTGGAATGCCTGATGGCCGCTATCGGCTCGGGTCTTTCGAAGTGGACGTTCGCGATGGCAGGTGCATGGCGAACGGCAAGCTGGCCGGAAGCGTTTTGACCATGGACCGCGCCGTGCGCAATCTCGCGCGTTTCGCCGAATGGGATCTGTCTCAGGCGGTGGCGGCCGCTAGCCAAAATCCGGCGCGGGTCGCGCGCATCGCGAACAAAGGTGTTCTCGCGGTCGGAGCCGATGCGGACTTCGTGGTCTTGAACTCGGAAGGCGAAGTGTTGCGAACTTTTGTCGGCGGCGTGGAGTGCTCGGAGTAGCTCTAATTTCTTGTAGAGACGCGGCTTGCCCCGCGTCCCGTAGGTGAGTGAGACGGGCCAAACCCCTCTCTACAGGCAGAAGAAGAACAATAGCAACGACGAACAATAAACAATTAATGATCAAGGAGAGTAATGCCCGAAACGCGCAAATTTCCGCATCATCTGATTCGAGAGATCTTTGAGCAGCCCGACGCCTTGCGGCGAACCATTGAGCCTCGCGTCTCAGTGGCCGAGGGACTGGTTCACCTGGATGAGATCCATATCGCACGCGAAGAATTGCGCGCGCTGCGGCGGATTAACATCGTGGCTTCGGGAACCAGTCGTCATGCGGGGATGACGGGACAGTACATGATGCAGGAACTGGCTGGTGTTCCGGTCGATGTGGACTACGCGAGCGAGTTCGAATATCGCAATCCGATGATTGGGCGCGGCGAACTCAGCATCTTTATTACTCAGTCCGGAGAAACCGCCGACACGACCGCATCGCAGCGCGAGGCCAAGCAGAAGGGGTCGCGCACCATCGCGATTTCGAATGTCGAGGGATCGACGATTGCGCGCGAAGCTGACGGTTTCATTTATACCCACGCTGGTCCGGAGATCAGCATCGCCTCGACCAAGGCATTCACCGCGCAGATGGCGTGTTTGTTTCTGTTCGCACTGTACCTCGGCGAAATCAAGGAGAAGGTTTCGAAGGCGCTGGCGCAGCGCTACATCGGCGAACTTCTTGCGCTGCCGCAAAAAACGGAAACGATTTTGGCAGCGTCCGATCAAGTGGAGAAACTGGCCGAGCTTTACTATCGCGTGGACGATTTCATGTTTCTCGGCCGCGCCATCCACTACCCGATCGCGATGGATGGAGCTCTCAAACTGAAAGAAGTTTCGTACATTCACGCGGAAGGCTATCCCACCGGAGAAGCCAAGCACGGGCCGAACGCGCTGATCGATTTCCGTTTGCCGCTGGTCATAATCGCGACCTGCGACCGTAACGACGCGGGCTCCGTGGTGCGCTACGAGAAAAACGTCAGCAATATGGAAGGTTTCAAAAAACAGGGTGCGACTTTGATCGCGCTGGCGACGGAAGGTGACACAACCGTACCGCAGCTAGCAAATCACACCATCTTTATTCCTGCGGCACCGGAACTCCTGTCGCCGATTCTCGAGATTGTCCCTCTGCAGTTGTTTGCCTATTATGTCGCCGCCAAGCGCGGTCTTGATGTGGACCGTCCGCGCAATCTGGTGAAGGCGGTAACCTTAGAGTAGTCGTTCGTCGATAGTCGTTGGTCAAAGCGTTCGCGAACGACTAGCGACTAACGACCAACGACTACTCCGCCCAGCAAAATTCTTCCCAATTGCTTATGATGGAAGATTGCATTCTTAATCGTGAGGTCAGAGTGGCTGAGACGCAACAGACGAACGGTATTGAAGTCCTGGAAACGCGGGAGTGGTTGGACTCGCTCGACTACGTACTCTCACAAGGCGGACCGGAGCGGGCGGGCCGACTGCTGCAACAACTGGCGCTGCATGCGCGGCGCGCCGCGGGCGTGAATCTTCCTTTCACGGCGACGACTCCCTACCAGAATACGATCTACTCAAAGGCGCAGCCTCCATTCCCCGGCAGTCAGGAAATGGAGCGGCGCATCAAGAGCCTGGTGCGCTGGAACGCCATGGCTATGGTCGTGCGTGCCAACAAGATTCAAGAAGGCATCGGCGGACACATATCCACTTTCGCGTCGGCGGCTACGCTCTACGAAGTGGCGTTCAACCACTTCTTTCACGCGTCCACGGAATCCGGCGATCGCGATGTTGTTTATTTCCAGGGACACGCCGCCCCCGGAATTTACTCGCGCGCCTACCTCGAAGGCCGTATTCCAAAAGAGAAATTGGAGAACTTCCGGCGGGAGTTGAAACCAGGCGGCGGACTATCGTCGTATCCGCATCCCTGGCTCATGCCCGACTTCTGGGAATTTCCGACCGTGTCGATGGGACTCGGCCCGATTCAGGCGATCTATCATGCGCGGTTCATCAAGTATCTGGAAAATCGCGGGTTGAAAACCTCGACCGGCGGCAAAGTCTGGGCGTTTCTGGGCGATGGCGAAATGGACGAACCGGAATCACTCGGCTCGATTACGCTGGGTTCGCGCGAGCGACTCGACAACCTGATTTTCGTCGTCAACTGCAACTTGCAGCGCCTTGACGGACCGGTACGCGGAAACGGCAAGATCATCCAGGAACTGGAAGCGATTTTCCGTGGCGCGGGATGGAACGTAATCAAAGTCATCTGGGGCGGCGACTGGGACGAACTCATCCAGGCTGATCGCGACGGCCTGCTCCTGCGGCGCATGGGCGAGATCACCGACGGGCAGTACCAGAAATATTTCGTCGAGAGCGGGGCTTACTTTCGGCAAAACTTTTTTGGCA
>DATFVD010000264.1:0-7792 GCA_035260505.1 Terriglobales bacterium | reverse complement strand
GGCTCAACAGATGCGTGAGTTGGCCGTCCGTAAGGGAGTCCGCCATATGGTGGGGCTACAAGCCCGCGGTGCCCGCGAGTTCAATCGCGTCAGAGACCTGGTAGCCGAGGGCTACGTTGGCAAGGTGCTTTCCTGCACGATAATCATAACGACACCAGCATGGGGCACCGATGGCGAATTAGCATTCGAGTTCTAAGCGTACGAGTGCGTCTGCTCGTCTCGGGCCGAGGGCATCGGGATGCGCTGATCGAAAAGGCCGGTTGCGTCACTGCCGGTGCTTGGAAACTGCTATCGGCGCTCAAAATTAAACACCCTATCCGAGTACACAAAGCTCGGATGGGGGCACCTTACTTATTGCTACTGCTGCTATCTCGAGCCAGCCGCAAGCACGCTGTAAGTCACGCTGACTGGCTGAGCAGCATTGCCGGCGTTGTCGACAGCGCCGCTGCAGGTGGCACTGAAGTGCCCACTGCGGCTTGATACCGTCAATGTCGCTTTCGTGGCTACTCCGGAAAGCGCGTCGGAAGTACTGCAGCCTGCAACGGGAACCCTTCCCATTGGATACCTTGCCCCCTGCCGCACACCTGTGACGGTAACCACTGGAGGATGCAGGTCAATTCGTACCACTTGGGTCGCCGGCTGGCTCACGTAACCAGCGTTATCGATGGCGCGAAGTCCCACGCTGTAAGCGCCTTCGTCCGCGAGCATGAACGACGCCGATTCACCCCGGACCACGTTCACGACACCGTCTTCGACCCAATAGCGAAGTTGAGCGATACCGACACCGCTGTCGGAGGCACTAAGTTCAAGACTGACCGGAGTATTGCTCCAGCCGGAACCGTTCGCGGACGAGCCGAGACGGATCGATACTGCAGGCGCAGCAAAGTTATCTCTCCTGCCATTCGGCACAAGCAGCACGCCGGTGCGCGCGGCAAGTCTCACTTGGACCGCCCCTGCGGTCACAGAATAGTGGTCTCCAGTGAGGGCGTCATGGAGCTGAGTTCCGTCGGTAAAGACGCCGTTCACGGGAATAGAAGCCCGGTTTGAGACCGTGCCATTGTTCAGCGCAACCACCAGAGGAGTCTCGCCCTGCATGGTGCGGGCGAAAGCGTACGTATTGGGCGCGCTATTTGGCTGTTGCGTGTCTCCAACAAGCAAGGTCGTGAAGTCGCCCCGGCGGAGCGAGCGATACAGTTTGCGAAGATGCCCCAGCGTGGCGTAATAGCCGAACATGTTCATGTCGGGCGGCCCGTAGATGTTGGGATCGCCCGGCTGATCTCTCCAGGGATAGGGAGCGCGCGTGTAGGGATCGCCCACTGGCCCATTCGCGCTGCTGTACTTCGAAGGTGAGTTGAGAGCCACCTCGTCGCCGTACCACACTGTGGGAGCTCCAATGTAGGTGAACTGGAACAGCGCCGCCAGCTTCAGCCGCTGCTTGGCCTGGGTAAGCCCGTTGTCGCCCTGCTCGGTCATGACGAATAACGCGCGATTCACATCGTGCGAGTCGATCAGGTTCATCATGGCGGCGGTGGCCTGCGGCGGATAATCGTCGCGCACGGCGCGATTGGCGTGATCGAACTGGCTTGGCGTCAGTCCAGGAATGTTGTTGGTGCCGTTGTTGTTGTCGTCGCTCCAGTCCACCGCCCGCGCGAATCCGGTGATGTTCTTGCGGAAGCGGTAGTTCATGTTTGAGTCCATCTGGTCGCCAGCCAGCCACTGGCTGCCGTTGGGCCAGATTTCACCAATGAGCGGGCCGTCCGCCTTGTATCCCTTGGCGAAAGTGCGGTACTCGTGCCACCAGTTGTGGGGGAAGTTACCGTCATCGGCAACGTCGAAGCGCCAGCCGCTGGCGCCCAGCCCATACCAGTGCTGGGTTACGTTGTCGGGTCCGCGATAAAAGAAGTCGCGCACGGCCGGGTTGTCGTGGTCGAAAGTCGGCAGGCTGTCGAAACCGAACCACCCGTCATAGTCGCTCGAATCACAGGGCACGTGGTCGGTCTTGAAGTGGAACCAGCTTCTCCAGACAGATTGCAACGATTCGCAGGCGCCGTCGGTATCGTAGCGGTGATAGCGGTCGAAGTAGAGCCCGTCAGACGAGGCATGGTTGAAGACGCCGTCCAGGATGACGTGCATGCCGCGGCGGTTCAGCTCAGACTGCAATGACGCGAAGGCTGCGTCACCACCGAGCGCCGGATCGATGTGCAGGTAGTTATCAGTGTCGTAGCGGTGATTGGAACGCGCCTGGAAGATCGGGTTCATGTAGATGGTGTCGACGCCGATCGCCTGCAGGTAGTCGAGCTTCTTCTGCACGCCTTTCAAATCGCCACCGTAGAACTGGTTGCTGTACTGCCCGAAGCAGCCGCTATTGGGATCGCGTGGATCGCAGATCTGTGTGTTCCACTGGTTGTAGGTGAAGGCCTGCTGGCTGCCGTAATAGAAGGGGCATCCGGTGGTTGAGCCCGGTCGGCAGTAGTCGTTCGTCAGGTCGCCGTTGCGGAAGCGGTCGGGCATGATGTGGTAGATGGTCGCGTTTTGCAGCCAGGCAGGTGTCTTGAAGTTCGGGTCGTAGACCGTGATTTGGAACGAGGGGAACGGCTCGCCGTCATAGGCCTTGCCCAGCCCGTCCTTGTGGACGTTGTCGTTGTCGTCAAGGTAATCGTCGCTATAGAAGCCGGTGGTCGAGCCGTGAAACGGCTTGAACTTGTAGTAGTAGACGGTGGTGGCGGAAGGCATCGTCAGGCCGGCCTTCCACACGTCGTAGGTCTTACCGTTCTCGGTAATGTTCTGGTCAAAGGCCATCGCTGTGTCGACCGGGCCGGTGGTCTGTCCGCTGGCGGTGTCGAACAGGTAGGCACGAACGAATACGCCGTCGAGATCGAAATGTCCGCTACGGAAGCGAAGCGTGACCTGCGCGCTTTCAGGGGCGGCTCCGCTTGGCGTCCGATAGAACGGATCGAAGGTGTCGTGCTTGAAGGCTGCCTTTTGGTCGCCGGTGAAGCCGGCTGGTTGCTCGTCGGAAAACGGCGGAGTACTCGTGCCGTCGCCCGTATTGGAGATGTTGTAGTACTGCGTGTAGGTAGCACTGGTGCCGATGAATTGCCCCGGATTGTCGTTGGGCACCTGCCCGTAAACGTAGCCGCCGCTCGAAGTGAGATAACCGAAGAAGACGAGGTGCGTGGGGAGTCCGCCGCCTTGGTTGATGGCGCTCCACGGTATCGCGACCTCTCGCACATTGCCGGAGCCACTGGCGTACTGCCCATAGTTAGCGGTTGATCCCGTCCATCCGCCGCTGCCGTCGGAGTTCCGGTATTCGCGGTAGCCATCCTTAACATAGGTGACGAACTTTGCGCGGAAGGGCAGCGAAGCGAAGTTCGTGTTGTCGTAGTTGAACCCTGTGAGATTCCCGTCACTATCACTGCAACACTTGGGATCGGACTGCGGATTGGGCCCAATGTAAATTACTGCGCCTTCGGCGAGGTTTGCATTGGTAATTCCGACATAGAGATTGGTTGCATCCCAGGTCATGTACCAGTTCTGACCTGTGTTGGTGCCGACTGTATTGTTATTGCCGTACTCGCCCGGGTTGATCACTCCATCGATCACCGGCGTCGCCCACTGCGCCCAGCCAGGAGCGGTCATTAGCATAAGCATTAGCATAAGCAATGGAACGAGGACGAACAGAGACAGCTTGCGAGGAAGAGATGTACGCATGGTGGTTCCTCTCTGATTGACCGGGAGGTGCAACCTGGGTCGCAAACGTTTTAAGCCGAAATCCCTTTTTGATGTCGAAAACGGCACCATAGTACACCCCTCTCGCCTGTTCGCGACAGAGTGAAACGATTTTTCATCGGGAGCGTCCCCGCCGTGTACGAGATTACCCTTCTGCGGGTGGGTTCCACAGTTTTCTGGATAGTTGCTGTAGTCTGGTCATTCTCCAAAATACGAGCAAGATTCGCGAACTATATTGCCATAATATTTGCGGGTTCCGACTGTGAATTCCTGGTGCTTTAGCAACGTGTCAACCCGTGCAATCATTTCTTACTTGCGCTCGATCACTTTTCCTTGCGTCTTGAAGGATCTCATGGAAGTAAGGCCGTTAGTTCCCGCAGCGCAGTACCTCAGCGTGTCCACGGAACGTTAAGAACATTCGCTCGATTTTCAACGTGCCGGAATTTCCAGTTACGCCGGGCACCACGGCTTCGTAATCGTCGAGACATACCGCGATGAGGCGAAAAGCGGCTTGGTAATAAAACACAGGGCTGGTTTATCACGGCTACTTCAAGCTGTGGTCACGGGAAAACGCTGCTATCGGGCAATTCTTGTTTATAACGTTAGCCGGTGGGGACGCTTTCGAGATCCAGACAAGCCAGCGCACTACGAATTCTTGTGCAAGGCTGCCGGGGTACCAGCTCACTATTGCGCAGAGCACTTTTCTAATGACGCATATCTGCCTAACCTCATCTTGAAGGCGCTGAAGCGCGTAATGGCAGATGAGTCCAGCCGAGAACTGTCCGACAAAAGCTTCGCTCGTATGACGCGGGTTTCCATGCCGTAGTTCATGGCGGACATTGCCATCGAGTATGGTATCGCGGTCCTCAGAATCAACATGCGGATGCTCTCGCTCTCGAAGATTGAACGGCCGGGGGACATCCCTGACATTTTTGACCGGGCATATCGCTGACAACTTGTTCTTCTCTTCGGTGAGGGGATTGGATGCAGGGGAAGGGGAAGCGTCCCCTTCCCTAACAAGGCAATATGTTGGTCGGCGCAATTTCCGTGGAGGGAAAAGCCCCTACGTGCAGAGAATAGAGGTGTGCATACTTGCCGTTGCGCGCGAGAAGTACACGATGCGTTCCTTCCTCAACGATTCGTCCCCGCTCCATCACCACGATCCGGTCAGCAAAGCGGATCGAGGCCAGACGATGCGCGATAACCAGGGTGGTCCGCTTGTCGGCCGCACGCTCCAATGCCTCGATCACCAGTCGCTCCGATGCGGCATCCAATCCACTGGTCGGCTCGTCGAGGATGAGGATGGGTGCATTGCGCAGGACTGCCCGTGCAATCGCGATTCTCTGCTTCTGCCCTCCGGAGAGCGTCGCGCCGCGCTCGGCAATCGATGTGTCGTAACCTTGCGGCAGATGCTGGATGAATTCGTCCGCATTGGCCTGTACCGCGGCTGCCACTACTTCTTCGTCCGTGGCATCGGGGCGTCCGAAGGCGATGTTTTCTCGCACCGTCCCGCTGAAGAGCAGTGAATCCTGCAGTACCAGGCTCATCTGCTCGCGCAGTGACTGCACCTGGAAGTTGCGGATGTCTCTGCCGTCCAGCAGAACTACTCCACGGGTGGGATCGTAGAAGCGAGGTAACAGACTGACCAAGGTGCTTTTGCCGGCTCCTGTGGCGCCCACGATGGCGACTGTCTCTCCCGGTGTGATCGTGAGATTGATGTCCGACAGGATGCTTTGCCCGTATTCGTACTCGAACTCAACGTCGCGAAACTCGATGCGCCCCAGAAAGCCGCGGGCTGTGACCGCATTCTCGCGGTCCGTCACTTCGCTGCGCTGGTGCATGACTTCGGCGACCCGCTCCGCGCCCACGACTGCCTTACCCAGGGCGTAGGACAATTTCGAGAGAGCTTTCATGGGGCTGTACAGGTTCGTGACATAGGCAAAAAACACAATGACGTCACCGGTGCTCAAATCTCCGGACATGACGCGCGTCGCGCCGTAGTACATCACTATAGCTAACCCGGCCGCCGCCAACAGGTCCACCATCGGAGCCACGCGTGCCTGGTAGTGAACACTTTCGAGATAAGCCTGTTGCCCACTCGCGGCCTGCACCTGAAAGCGCTCGTCCTGCTGGTCTTCCTGTGCGAGTCCCTGCACAATGCGGATGGAGACCAGCGTTTCCTGCGCCAATGATGCCAACAATCCGGTGCTGGTACGGGCTGCGCGTGAAGCGACCTGAATGCGCCGTGTGTACAGAAACACGCTGGCAAACAGCAACGGAGAAACCGACAGGGCGGCCAGCGCAAATCTCCAGTTCAGCCACAACATCATGCTCATCATGCCGAGCAACAGGAAGAGATTGCTGAACAGGATGATCGCGCCATTGGCCAGTACGTCCTGGATGGCCTGGACATCGGAGGTCAGCCGTGTGATCAGGTCCCCCGTCCGCTGGCGATCGTGAAAACGCAGCGACAGGCGCTGCATGTGCGCGAAGAGACTGCCACGCAGGTCGGCCACAAACTTCTGCGCCACCACGCCCAGCACACGCGTATAGAGATAGGTCAGCAGACCGGTACTGATGGCGATCATCAAAGTCGCGGCACATGCTCCGTACAGGATGTGCATCCGGTCGAACGTGACGCTGTCCAGCCACTGGCCGATGAAGGGGACGTGGCTCCCCTTAGATTTGTGGGAAATCACCCGGTCGATAACAACTTTCAACGGCCATGGACGCAAGACTGTCAGTGCGGCGTCCAGCACCATTGCTGAAACCGCTCCAGCGAGGGGCCAGCGATAGGGGCGTAGCAGCCGCGAAAACAGGGGCCAGAGCCCATGATCGACGCGCGCATCTGGACCGCGGCTCACGCGCAACATTCCTTCTCCCTGGACGACCGCTCCCTGGTGGCCGGCAAACGCATAACGGCTCGTCCCGCTTCCAAAGTGAGGAATCTCCCGTTTTCTCCTGACATCTCCGCCAGGCGCTGCAAGGTCCTACGACCAGCAGAACCCCGGAGCAGTTTGGGCTGGTAGTTGACACGCGAGTCGCGATTCTTCACATAAATGGGGTAGACCTGCACTTCTGTCTCTTCTTCTTCAAAGCGGAACCCCACAATGAGGCCTTCCGCCAGACTGTTGCCGGAACCAAAAGTGAAGTTACCCACGCTATAGAAAATGGGGCAGCCGCGATACACCTCCATCGGCTGGATGACGTGAGGATGATGGCCGACGACCACATCCGCTCCGCAATCCACGGCGAGACGGGCTTTCTCGCGGTCTTCGGGCAGAGGCTCGCGCTCATAAGGAATTCCCCAGTGGAACTCAACGACCACGCGGTCAACTTGACCGCGGAGGGCTCCGATGTCGGCACGCAAATCTTCCGGTGTGTCCATGGCGCTTCCAGGCAGCTCAGTGGTCGCGGCCGTGCGGCGATTCCAGTAATAGCCCAGCAGACCCACCCGCCAGCGTCCTGCCTGCCGGATGACGGGCCGATGGGCGGTTCGTTCGTTCTCGGCTGCGCCCACGACCGCCACGCCCGCCGAAGCGAGCGCTGCCAGTGTCTCCAGAACTCCCGCCCGGCCACAGTCCGTCAGGTGGTTGTTGGCCAGCGTAACTACGTTCACGTTCGCGCGACTCAGCGCGGTCGCCAGCCTGGGGTTCACGCGATAGGAGAAATTTCGGTCTGCCTTGGTCGCCTCCCCGGCAAACGGTCCTTCCTGGTTGCCGAAGACGATTTCGGAGCGGCGTAGCAGCGGGGCCACGCCGGCAAAGGGATAGTCCGCGCCTTCTTCGCGGATGACCTTGCGGATGCGTTCTCCCAGCATGATGTCGCCCACAGCCAACACCGATAGAGGTGGTTCGTTCCGCTCCTGCAGATACGATTCCAGTTCTGCGCCGGAGCAGAGATCCTCATCGGCAGGAATTTCCTCTAGCGATACGCGCTTCAACAACTTGCTTGCTGCCGGATTGGATGAGCTGATGCGAATCTCGCCTGCGCGCATCCCCGGCAAGAAGATTTTTCGACGTGAGAAGCACTCGAGGATGAGCGATTGATGCCTCCCCGAATA
>DATFVD010000263.1:0-6057 GCA_035260505.1 Terriglobales bacterium | reverse complement strand
GCGATCGTCCTGGTAGTGCTCGGCTCGAGCCTGATGGGCCTCAAGCTCTAGACGGTGCTTCGTCAAGTAAATTGCATCGTGGCGGCAACGTTGTTCATTGCACGACCGGGCGGTTTCCGTGATTACTTCCGATTTGCCGACGATTCGCCCACAACTCGGTACCACTTGAAATTGGCAGCAGTCTAAGTTACTATACTGAACGGTTGGTATGTATGAGCACAGCGGTTTCCTTAAAAGCGCAGCAAAGCGCGGTAACGCGCAGAGCCATCATGGACGCTTGTCTCAAGCTCTTTGCAAGGCACGGTTTTTCCACTACTTCGATCGACGACATCGCCAGTGCTGCCGGAATTACCAAGGGTGCTGTTTATTGGCATTTCGAGAACAAGGAGGAACTCTTTCAGGCAATTCTCGAAGAGATTCGCGCCCGCTGGGTGGAAAGCGTGCAGCAGCCCCTCTCTAAAGAGAGCGCGCCGGTGAAGAGGCTGGCGGCGCTGTTTGACTGCTACTCCAGATTATTCGCCGAAGCTCCCGAGATTTGCCTGTTCCTACAGCGTATTTTGCTCGAAAATCACAAAGAATTCTCGCCCCAAGTTGCCAGAGTCTTTGCGCAAACGGCCCGGTTCATCGCCAGGATCATTGACGACGGCAAGGCTCGCGGGATGTTCCGCCGCGACTTGGACTCCATCGTCACCGCCCACATGATTCTCGGCAGCCTCTCTGGGGCCGTCCAGCAATCTCTTGCCAATCGGTCGCTCACACTCACAGCCCTGCTCGGCGAAGCCAAGAGTATGACCATGGCTCGCATAAGTCGCTAGCGTTTACATGGACACTCCTTGGAAGGAACGGCCACGAAATGAGCACAGCCCAATTCAATCCATAACATACGTTCAGTGTCTAGGAGCGCAGCGATGAGCATGAAAGCGGATCTCGAATTATCCATTCGCCTGAGACCCAAGAACGTAAGAACCTGTTACGTCTGTGGCCCGGACAATGCCCGCGGCTTGCAGGTGGCTTTCCTGGCAGACGGCGCTCACGGCAGCCGCGCGCTTTACACCGCGCGCCCCGAGCATGAGGGCTGGCCTGGACTGCTGCACGGCGGCGTGACCTTCTCCCTGATGGATGAAGCTCTAGGCTGGGCCGTTCATTTCCAGGGCCTGTATGGAGTCACCGCAAGGATTGATACCCGCTTCCGCCGGACCATTCCCATCGGGATGCGAGTCGTGATCAAAGCTTGGACGATTGACCAGCGCCGTAGGATTGCCACGGCGCGCGCGGAAGTGCGAGCGGAAGCAGAGGGGCAATCGCTCTTGGCAGAGGCCGATGCAACTATATTTTTGCAAGAATCGGAGAACCAGAAATGATTGACCAACATTTGCTGGATGGAGAGTCACGGCACGCTCAAGCAGCACCGCGAGTGTTACCCGAACGATGCGTGATCGTCGTAGACAAGGATCTTCCCATTGGACACGCGGCCAACGCAGCGGCCGTAGTTGCTCTCACTATCGGACACCGCCATGCAGCATTAGTCGGTGAAGCATTTGCGGACGCATCAGGGGTTACACATCCCGGTTTGATTCCAGTTGGCATCACGGTGCTCTCCGCTCCGGGGAACGATCTGTCGGAAATTCGCCGGAAGGCTATAGAAGCGAAATGCGACGTCGTTGACTTTCCGAGAGAGGGCCAGCAGACCACCAACTATCAGGCATTTCGAGAGGCCACCGCAATGGCTGATAGCCAAACAATGAAATATCTGGCGGTCGCATTGGTGGGAGGGAAGAAAGAAGTCAGCAAGATTGTTGGACATCTTGCTTTACTCAGATGACTGCTGGAAGCGTTCCTTCGTTTGTCGGGCACAATGATTTGCCCCGGAACCTCATCATTTGGGTCCAAAAGCCCTGTTTCTGGAAATTTGCTTCATCGTCGCTGGGCTCGGCACAGATTGCGGCTGGATGACGGGCAACCCTGAAGTAATCCCAAGGTAAGAGTAGCCGACAATACGGGAGTTGACCGGTTCGGTAAACACTAGCCGTCAGGAGCGAGTAACGGCGTGGAGTGCGGCGGATAGGGTACGCAGCGTCGCGCCAACACGCCGGAGCCTCGTCGGGCGGAGGCCTGTGCGGTATGATGGTTTCCTTCGGAAAGCCGGATTGCGGAACCCAGCGCTGACGCGATCCAAACGAGGCGAGCCATGGCCATGGGCTCCTTCATATTCGACTTCTCTATCTCTTGTTCCGCTACCTTCTTGCGCTTATGTCCATGTAATCGCACTCAAGTTGTTGCCGTCCTTCTAGCCTCTCGTCAACATGAATATTCTGGGTTCGTGCAGCCGTGGCGACGAGGATGTCCTCGATGACAGCGCCTTCTGGATACGTGCTGGAGCCCCTCCGGGAAGGTGCGGACTTTACCCTCTACCGCGGGCGGCAGAACGGCAACCCATCGCCAGTCCTGGTGATCGCACTCGCCACAGAACAGCCGTCACTTCAGAGCGTCCGGCGGCTTGAACACGAATACTCGCTCGCAGCCGAACTCGATCCCGCATGGGCAGCCAAGCCGCTTGCGCTTACTCGTCACGACGGGAGGACGATGCTCCTACTCAAGGACCCTGGGGGTGAACCGCTCGAGCGGATTCTTGAGCGGGACCAGGGGCAACCGCTTGACGTGGCGCGCTTCCTGCGAATCGCGATTGGCCTCGCGACAACACTCGGCCAGGTCCATCGGCGCGGCCTCATACATAAGGACATCAAGCCTGCGAATGTGCTCGTCGACGACGCCGGCAACGTATGGCTCACCGGATTCGGGATTGCGTCCCAATTGCCGCAAGAGCGCCAGTCGCCCGTACCGCCCGAGATTATTGCCGGCACGCTCGCCTATATGGCGCCCGAGCAGACCGGCCGCATGAATCGCTCGACTGATGCGCGCAGCGATCTCTACTCTTTGGGCGTCACGTTGTACCAGATGCTTACAGGCGGGCTGCCGTTTTCCGCCGCCGCCCCACTGGAGTGGGTCCACTGCCACATTGCTCGCCAGCCGACACCGCCAGATGAGCGCGCTGCAGTCCCCGAGCCGCTGTCTGCCATTGTCATGAAGCTCCTCGCCAAGAACGCCGAGGAGCGCTACCAGAGTGCTTCCGGGCTGGAAGCTGATCTTCGATGGTGCCTGGCCGAATGGCAGTCGCATGGTCGCATCGATCCATTCCCTCTGGGCGCGCACGATTCATCAGACCGGTTGCTGATTCCTGAGAAGTTGTACGGGCGGGAGCACGAGATCGACGCCCTGCTTGCTGCCTTCGACCGGGTCGTGGCTCAGGGCACGCCAGAGCTCGTGCTCGTATCCGGTTATTCCGGTGTCGGCAAATCCTCTGTGGTGAGCGAGCTGCACAAGGCGCTTGTCCCCCCGCGCGGGCTTTTCGCGGCGGGCAAGTTCGACCAGTACAAGCGCGACATTCCCTACGCGACACTGTCACAGGCTTTCCAGACCCTGGTCCGTCAGATCCTCGTCAAGAGCGAAGCAGAAGTGGACCAGTGGCGGCACACCCTTCGGGAGGCGGTGGGACCGAACGGGCAGCTGATCGTCAGCCTCATCCCCGAGGTTGAGTTCATCATCGGGAAGCAGCCGCCCGTTCCAGACCTGCCGCCGCAAGACGCGCAGAACCGCTTCCAGTTGGTGTTCAGGCGCTTCATCTGCGCGTTCGCCCGGCCGGAGCACCCGCTTGCGCTGTTCCTCGATGATTTGCAATGGCTAGATGTAGCGACGCTCGACCTCCTTGAGCGTTTGGTCACGCACCCTGAGGTACGGCACGTGCTGCTGGTCGGCGCCTACCGGGACAACGAGGTTAGTCCCTCTCACTCGCTGCTGCGGACGCTCGAGACGATCCGCAAAGCTGGAGCGCGGGTCCAAGAGATTGTGCTGGCGCCTCTCGTGCTCGACGATGTCGGTGCGCTCGTCTCCGATGCCCTACATTGCGCGCCGGAGCACGTGCGGCCCTTAGCGCAACTGGTGCACGAGAAGACCGGCGGAAATCCATTCTTCGCGATCCAATTCTTCACGGCGCTCGCCGAGGAAGGGCTGCTGGCGTTCGACTCAGTCACGCGCGCTTGGCAGTGGGACATGAATCGCATCCGCGCCAAAAGCTACACCGATAACGTTGTGGATCTCATGGTGGGGAAGCTAAAGCGATTGTCGAACACGACACAAGACGCACTCAAGCGACTCGCCTGTCTCGGGAACGTGGTCGAGATCGCCACACTGAGTCTGGTTTTCGGGGAATCAGAAGAGGAGATCCACACGTTGCTCCTGGAGGCCGCCCGCACTGGGCTGATCCTCCGCCTGGAGGGCTCCTACGCGTTCCTCCACGACCGTATTCAGGAGGCGGCCTATGCCCTCATCCCCGAAGGCGAGCGGGCGGAGGCACACCTTCGGATTGGCCGAGTGCTGCTGGCGAGCATGACGGCGGACCAGCTCGCCGAGCAACTGTTCGATGTCGCGAACCAGTTCAATCGGGGCGCCGCACTGTTAATCGACCGGGACGAGAAAAGGCAGGTGGCGACGCTCGACCTGCGCGCCGGGCGAAAGGCCAAGGCGTCGGCGGCCTATGCTTCTGCGCGCGAGTATTTTTCGGCCGGCATGGCGCTGTTGGACGAAACGTACTGGGGCAGCCAGTATGAGTTGACGTTCAGTCTGTGGCTTGAAAGGGCAGAGTGCGAGTTTCTATCCGGTGACTTCGATAAAGCCGAGCAACTGATTATGGAGTTATTACAGCGAGGCACCTCGAAAGTCGACGCGGCGGCCGCTTATCATCTCAAAGTCCAGTTGCATATCGTGAAGGGGGAACACGCGCAAGCCGTTGACAGCGCGCTCAGGTGCTTGGGCCTGTTCGGCATTGACATCCCGGCGCACCCGACGTGGGAGCAGGTCCAGGCCGGATACGAGACAGTTTGGCGCACCCTCGATGGGCGCCCGATCGAGGGCCTGATCGATTTGCCGCTGATGACCGATCCGGAACTACAGGCCGCAATGCGTGTGTTCTTTGTCCTTGCCAACGCTGCCTTCTTTACCGACTTTCATTTGTTTTGCTTGCTCATGTGTCGCATGGTCAACGTCAGCATGCAGCACGGGACGAGCGGCGTATCCGCGAACGCCTGTGGCTATCTCGGGTTTATCCTCGGCCCGGTGTTTCACCGTTACCGCGAAGGTTATCGTTTCGCCAAGCTTGCATGCGACCTGGTGGAGAAGCACGTCTTCATCGCAAGCCGGGCGAAAGTTTACACCTCGATGGGACTGGTTGCCGTCTGGACGGAGCCGATCGCGAGCACGATCGATTTCCATCGGGCGGCCTTTCGCACTGCGATCGAGACGGGTGATCTGACCTTCGCTTGCTACGGCATGACCCATGTCCTCGCACACCTTCTGTTGCGAAACGATCCGCTCGACGCGGTGTGGCGCGAGTCAGAGAGGGGCCTGGACTTCGTGCGGAAGGCCAGGTTCCGCAACATCGAGGATAGCATCGTGATCCAGCAACGCCTCATCGCGACCATGCAGGGCCGGACCGCGACCTTCTCCACCTTCAGCGACGCGCAGTTCGACGAGGCGACGTTCGAGGCGCAGGTGACAGCGGAGCGGATGAGCTTGATGATCGCCTGGTACTGGATCCTGAAACTGAAGGCGCGGTTCCTGTCAGGGGACTACGCCGAGGCGCTCGCGGCAGCCGACAAGGTGAAGCCGCTCCTTTGGACCTCAGCCATCCATATCCAGTTACTCGACTACTCTTACTACACCGCGCTGACGGTGGCGGCACTCTACGAGAAGGCTTCTGCCGACGAGCAGACCGGGTGGCGCGAACTCCTGACGGCGCACCGGGAGCAACTGCGCGAGTGGGCCGACAGCTATCCACCGACTTTCGCCGACAAGCACGCGCTGGTGTCGGCCGAGATCGCCCGCCTCGAAGGGCGAGATGCCGACGCCATGCGTCTGTACGAGGAGGCCATTCAATCGGCTCGCGAGCACAGCTTCGTCCAGAACGAAGGAGTCGGTCACGAGCTTGCTGCAGGATTTTACCTT
>DATFVD010000262.1:0-10493 GCA_035260505.1 Terriglobales bacterium | reverse complement strand
CAACTAATCTTTCCGGTGGAGGTTTCTATCCACCATGAACAATAACTTCTCACACTCGCTGTTAATCCTGGCAGTTGGGGGACTTATGGTCGCTGCTTCCGCCGCCGCTCAAACCGCAAATGTTACTTCGGGAGCGGGCCCGGGCGTTGTCGATCCCGGCCACCCGCGCGTGAATCAGGTGAACCACCGCGAGCAAAAACAGCAACAGCGCATTGGCAACGGGGTCAACAGGGGCAAATTGAATTCTAAGCAAGCCGCCCACCTCGAGAAGCGCGAGGCCAGCGTGCAGAACCGCGAAAAGAAGGACATGGCGAAGCACAACGGCCATCTCACCAAGGCCGAGCAGAAAGGGATCAATCGTCAGCAGAACCGGATCAGCAAGAGCATCTACAAGGACAAGCATCCCAAGCAGTAATCCGCAGATAGCCCACGAGAGTGAAACAGGAGGGACAGCCGCAGGCTTGCTGCGGCTTTTCTTCTTGCACTATTTTTTCAGCGAGCGGACGTACTTTACCAGATCGTGGATCTGATCCCTGGAGAGTTTGCGATCAAAAGGCGGCATTCTTTTTTTGCCTCTGCTGATGATGGTGAAGAGTTCGTCGTCGGATTGTTTTTGGACGTCGTCTGAACCTAAGGGACGCAGCTTCAGGTTCTTGCCGAGCATGGTGTCGCCCGCGCCGTTTTTACCATGGCAGGCCGAACATTTCGACTTGTAGACATCCACTCCGCTGTCGGCGAGGCTGTAAGTGGAAAACATAAGCGCCAGCAGGATGATGGCGAGGTATGCCCCGGCAGGGCGTGGAAGAACTAGTTTGCGATTAGAAAATATGACCTCAGCGACTAAAGCCGCGCGGTTGCCGCCGCGCTGAAGCGCCGCGCCACCCAAAATCAAGCGCAACATCGAGTTTTTCAGCAACCGGACAGCCCCCTTCAAACCCAGCGCATAACTTCGAAAAAGTTAATTTTACCAGTTCAATTTCAATGCAAACTGGAACTGGCGCGGGTCGTAGGAGGCGGTGGCTTGACCGGCGTTGGTGAAGAGCGGGCTTACGGCCGCCACGTTGTAGCGGTTGGCGATGTTGAACATGTCGGCGATGAGATCCATGTTGAAGCGCTCGCCGAAATAGACGCGCTTGGCGACGCGCAAATCGTCGAAAACCGTCCACGGTGTGACGCCGGCGTTGCGGCCGAGGTTGCCGTCGAGTGAGGCGAGCGTACCGTTGAAGCCGAGGATGCAAGGTTCCTGAAAGAATCCGGTGCGCGAGAATTTCGACGCCACGGGCTTGTTGCCGCAGCCATCAATCGGAGTTCCGGAGGGTACGACATTGGGCCGCCCGGTGAGGGAAGACAGCTGAAGGTTGTCCCCATTGCCAGTGAGAATGTTGAACGGCCTGCCGGAACTGAATTCGATCAGGGGAGCGAATGTCCAATTGCTAAAGACCTTGCTGGCGAATCCGTCGCCGCTGAGCCTTCCTGTCTGGTAGACCCCGCTGAAGACGAAACGGTGACGCTGATCGAAGGTAGAGGTGGAACGATCCGCGCTGGGGAAGTAACTGTCTTGCGGGGTGAGAGTGGACTGCAGGTCGGTGGAATCATCGATCGCGTGTGACCAGGTATAGGAAGCGAGGAATTCGTAATGCTTGCTGAAGCGTTTGCGGAGATTGGCAGTCAGCCCGTTGTAGTTCGAAGTGCCGTTGGAATAGTTGGCGTCCATATCGCCGAAGGGGATGCAGCCGGTGTAATCGAATGTGGGCGGCGCTGGATTGCAGTTGGTGTTGAAGCCCGGAAGAGTTGCTAGCAGAGCCTGCGCCTGCCCGACGCAATTGATCTTCGCAGGGTCACCGCTGGCGTAGAAGGCGGCAGCGATAGAAGGATTCAGGCCGCCGGGGCGGAAGAAGTTAACCAGGGAAGCGTCGACAAAACCTGGGCCGCAGCCGCTCACGGTGAAAGGGCTGGTCCCACCACCGGCCGCGAAGAAATTGGCGGTCAGCAAGTCACCGCGAATGGTGTTGGCGTTGATGGGACGATTCAGGTGGCGGCCGAGGTTAAGGTTGTAGGCCAGGCTGACGGCGAAGCCATTGCCAAGGTCGCGCTCCACGGTCAGATTGGCTTGCTGCGAATAGGCGTAGACAAAGTTCTTGGACTGCGGGTAGCCGAAGGGTTGGAACCCGAGCGGCAGGAAGGTTCCTCCGGCAAGGTTGAGGTAATTCTGGTTGAGGAAAACGGATTGAGGAACGTTTAGGGACTGGAACTGTTGCTGGTTTGGCTCGTAGAAGAGATTGGTATTCGCTTGCGCGAAGGGCGACGGCGTACAGTTCGGCTGGTTGAGAGTTCCCTGGAAAATTGGAATTGCATTCAAGTTTGCCGGGTTTCCAGCGCCGTTGCAGGTGCCGGTACCGCCGAATGCCAATTGGCCGCTGCTCGATCCGTCGGAGGCATCACCCAGGAAGTAGAGGCCGAGCAGGGGGTGATCGTAAAAAATTCCGTAGGAGGCGCGAACGACGGTCTTGCCATCTCCCTTGGGATCCCAAGCGAGGCCGACGCGAGGCTGGAAATTGTTTTTGTCGGTCTGAATGCCTTTCTGCAATCCCAGCGCGCCATAGGCAGGAAGAGCGAGACCTTGCGGGGGCCTGAATTTGGGTGGGAACTCCACGTCGTAGCGCACGCCGTAGTTCAGAGTAAGGTTGTGGCGTACACGCCAGGAATCCTGCCAGAACAAACCGAGGGGCTTATTTGTAAAAGAGTCGGTCGGACTGCCGATGCCCTGGATGAAGTCCCCAGGGAGGCCGGCTCCGTACGATTGTACGGGGGATAGGATCGGGAAATCCGGCAGACCCCCGGGACCGGGCGCTGGGTTGATGAAGCCAAGAGCGGCGGCGCTGAAGTTGCCGAAGTCGTACACCCCGCCGTAGTTGACCGTGAAGGTCGCCTTAAGCGGAATGTAGTTGAAGTCGCCACCAAACTTGGTGTCGTGCCGACCGATGCTCCAGGAGAAATTGTCGTTGAACTGGTAGCGCTTTTCGGTGCGCTGGATGTAGGAGTAGGGCTCACGTCCGAAATAGGCGAAGCCCGGGATGTTTACGGCCGGATCGGCGCCGCCCGGGATCTTTGTGTTGTAGAAATAATTCAGGCCCCGGCGTGCGAACTGGAAAGTGAATTGATTCACCTTGCTGTTGCCGAGGGTCCAAGTGTCCTGCGCGACGCCTGCGGCGTCACGGTAGGTTTGCTGGGAAGTGCGGGAGTAGGCGTTTTGACCGAAGGGCTGATCTTGTCCGCTGACTTCGATGCCGGTCACGGTGCTGGGGCTGACGTTGCCGCGCAGAGTAAGGCGGTTACTGCTGCTGACGTTGTGGTCGAGTCGAAGGGAGTAAAGGCTGGTGCCTTCGAATACGGGGAAATTGCCTTCCTGCGAAGCCAAGGTTTGGTAAGACGACGGTACCGGGACACACGCGCTGCCCGGGGGGCACGAGGTGGGGAATCCGGCCCAGGTATTGAGCGCGCCTCCCGTCGCTCCCACCACCAGTTGGCTTGGCCAAACACCCTGGATGGCCTGACCGGAGGAGGCTCCGGTCAGAACCGCGTATTGAGCCACCTCATTCGCATAAGCGGGGCTGCCCTGTTCCGCAGCCAGCACGGCGGGATCCGTCAGGAATCCGATCTGGTCAGGCGTCAGCTGGATGGTTCCGAAGGGCAGGCCGACCAGCGCTGTGTCGAACGGCGTCAGCCCGAAATTGCCCTGGCCGATGCTGGAGAATCCTGTCTCGTGGCGGCGGGTAGTTTCATAAGAAAAGTAATAGTACGTTTTGTCCTTCTTGATCGGTCCACCGAAAGCCAGGCCTCCCTGCACGCGGGTATAGGCGGGATTGGGCGTTGTGCTGAAGGGGTTGACGGCCTGGAAATTGCGATTGCGGAGATATCCAAAGACGTCGCCGTGGAAGTCATTGGACCCGGAGCGGGTGATGATGTTGACCACTCCGCCCGAGGCTCGGCCGTATTCGGCGGCGTAGCTGTTGGTGATGATCTGGAATTCCTGCACTGCCTCTTGGGAGACGGTGGAGCGGACGCCGTTGACGGAATTGTCGGTGGCGTCGGCGCCATCGACGTTGACCAGGTTGGAACGGGCGCGCTGTCCGCTCATGTTGAGGCCGGAGGTGGGCGCGGCTCCGGTGTTGGGCGCGTTGTCGCGGACGACCTGTGAATCCGTTAGTGTGAAATTGATGTAGTTGCGGCCGTTGATGGGCAGATTGTCAATGCGGCGCTGGCCGATGGTGTCGGTGGTAGAGCTGCGCGAAGTTTCAACGAGCTCAGCCTGGGAGCTGACTTCGACGACTTCCTTGCCGCCCGCGACGGTAACGGTGATGGGTAACTCGGCCATCTCGCCGACGGTGATGGCGACACCAGCGGCCTCGGCCTTGGCGAAGCCGGGTGCGTCCACGGTGACGGAATAAGTGCCGGGAGCCAACTGGCGCACACTGTAACCGCCCTGGCCGTCGCCGCTGCCAGCGCGTTCCAAGCCCTTGGCGAGGTCTCGGACGGTGACCGTGGCGTTGGTCACGGCGCTGCCCTTCGGATCTTTCACGCTAACGTGGAGGTCGCCGGTGGCGGCACCCTGGGCAAATGCAAATTGGGGGACGAGCAAAAGTATGACGGCGAAACAGAACAGACGCGCTGACGCTTTCATAGGGCTCCTGGAACTTCCGCAGCATTAACATTGCAGAAGGCGGGTGTCAAAGTGCGCGGTTTATGACCAGACGCTTGAACTCCGAGCACGTTGTTAGGACGGGATACCGCTGATATGTATATCACGGGAGGGCGTTCAGGCAAGCGATAAGGTAGATTACCGGCTGGCGGAGGCGAACACGCGGATGGTGTCTTTGTGCTTGGCCCTGGCGGGCGCATTGCGTTTGCGGCTTCGTTTCTTTAGATTCTTTGAACGAGAGACTTCTTGGAGCGAGACTGTTGGCGCGGCATAAAGTCTTTGTGCCTTCTTCTATGCCTTCCGAAAATTTCAACGGACATTCCATGACGGGCGAATTGCTGCGTGTGATGTTGTGTCCACCCGACAACGCCGGGTGGAATGATTCCGGGAAGGCCGCAGCATGGCGAGAACTTGGATTTCAGCATGTTCCCGATTTTGCGGCAGCGCGGAGCCAGCATGAAATTCTGTGCGGATTGCTTCGCGAGTGCGGGGCCGAGGTGGTGACTCTACCCTCGACGGAATCCCTTACGCTCGATGCGGTCTATGCGCACGACGCTTCGCTCTCCACGGACTATGGTCTGGTCCTGATGAATCCGGGAAAAAGGAATCGCGTGGCGGAGGCGCAGGCTCACGCCGACTTCTGTGGGCAGCTGGGCATTCCGGTGCTTGGCGAGATACGGGCACCCGGGGTCTCCGAGTCCGGCGACATCGTTTGGCTTGAATCGCTGACGCTGCTGATCGGCGACGGCTATCGAACGAACAAGGTGGGGATCGAGCAGATACGGTCGCTGCTGTCTTCAAAGAATGTTGAGGTGCTGTCGGCGCCGCTGCCTTACGGACCAGGGCCTTCGGCTTGTCTGCATCTAATGTCGCTGATGAGCATGCTCGATGAGCGGACCATTCTGGTTGATCTGCCCTGGCTGGCAGTCGAAACCGTTGAACTGCTTAAGGGCCGCGGCTTCCGCCTGATTGAGATTGAATACAGCGAGCGCGACTCGCTTGCCTGCAACGTGCTCTCGCTCGGAGGCAAGCGACTGATTGCGCTCGAAGAAAACGCCGAGACAAATCAGCGCATGCGCGACGCCGGGTTTGATGTGCGCACGTTTCCGGGGTCGGAGATCTGCATCAACGGGGCGGGCGGGCCGACGTGCCTGACGCGGCCGCTGCTGCGGAAGTAGCGGGACGGTCGTTGGTCCCTGGTCGTTAGTCGTTAGTCTTAGTCATTTGTCGTTCGGGCGTCGTCTTGCTGCTTATTGCGCCTTGGCTGATGCCGGGCGAACCCCAATCCTCGCGGCTGGTAGAATCAAAAGGAATGCTTTTGCCGTTCGTCCGCGAACTTTTCGCGGAGGTGGAACAACTACCTGCCTTCACGCGTGTCGCCTCCCATCTGCGGGAGAGCGCGGGGCGGATAAGTGTCACTGGACTGTCTGCGGCGGCCAAGGCGCTGATCGTTGTTTTGCTGCGGCGCAGGATTGAGCGTCCGTTCGTGCTGGTGGTGGCCGACAACCGCGCTGCCGAAGAGCTGCTGCCGGTATTACGCGCGTTCTGCGAACTGACTGGAGCGGCGGATCCAGACTCGGTGGTAAGCCTTCCAGCGCGCGACGTGCTTCCCTTTCAGAATTTGTCGCCGCATCCTGAGATTCAGGAAGAACGCGCGACGGCGTTATGGAAGATCGCGACGGGACGTGCCGCAATCGTAATTTCACCGGTGACCTCCACCACAATTCTTCTTCGTGCTCCCGACTACTATGCCGATCTGGCGCGGGTTCTGCGTCGCGGGGAGACTTTCGACCTGCAGAAACTGCTCGAGCACCTGAACACGGTTGGTTACAGCGCAACCGATGTGGTGGAAATGCCGGGACAATATGCGGCTCGCGGCGGCATCCTCGATGTGTACTCGCCGGAAGCGGACCGTCCGGTGCGCGTCGAGTTTTTCGGGGATGAAGTCGAGTCGATGCGGAAGTTCGATCCGGCGAGTCAGCGGTCTTCGAATCCGGTGGATGAAACACTGCTTCTGCCGCTGACTGAAACACCGGTCACTGAAGAACTGCTTGGTTCGATCAACGCGCGGCTCTCCGGGAAACGTATTACGGGATCGCCGGAGATTATTGAGCAAGCCATGCGCGACTCCGGCGCCGGAGTCTTCCCGGGCTGGGAGTTTTACGCTCCGGTAGCGGGCGCCGACCGCACTATTTTCGAGTTGCTTCCGGAAGCACGGGTAATTCTGGATGAGCCCGAGGCGTTGATGCAGGAAGTCGACAAAGTGTGGGCGCGCATTGAAGAAGCGCATGAGCGCAGCGGAGTAGGGAACCTGATTCGTCCCGCAGATCTTTATTTGACGCCGGAAAGCTGGCGGGAAAAGACGGCGGCGCTGTCCGGAGCGGATTTCGAATATCTGGCGGTGACGCGCGAGGCCCACGAGGCCCATGAAGAGAGAACGGAGACTGCTTTTCTCTCGCAGCCCGCCACGCGCTTCCATGGCGCTGTGCCCGCGATGATCGAGCACGTTCAGAAACTGGTCGGAGGTGGCACGCAGGTAATTCTTGCCGCTCCCAACACGGGAGAAGTCGAGCGCCTCGCCGATATGTTCACCGAGTACAACGCTTCGTATCGTCTGGGCAGCCGTACGCGCAGCGGAGAAAGCTATGCCGACGAGACTTCTTATTTTGCCGGTGATGTTCTTACCACTACGCTATTGAAGGCCTACCTTCCCGACGGCTTTGTTTTGCCGGAAGCGCATTTCGCGATTTTTGGGGCGCGCGATCTGTTCGACGAATCGGACCTGGTCGCGGCCCGACCGCAACGGCAGAAGTCGAAGGTCTCAGCGTTTCTTTCCGACTTCCGCGATTTGCAGGTGGGCGATTATGTCGTCCATGTAGAGCACGGCATCGGACAGTACCAAGGTCTGAAGGAAATCAATCAGGGTGACGGCGCGGCGGAATTTATGCTGCTCGAGTATGCCGACGCAGCGCGGCTTTATGTTCCGCTTACTCGGCTTGATCTGATCCAGAAATACCGTTCGTCGGAGGGCGCGAAGCCTGTATTGAATCACCTTGGCACGCAGGCATGGGGCAAGACGAAGGCCCGCGTGCGCAAGGCGATGAAGGACATGACCGACGAGTTGGTTAAGCTCTATGCGCAGCGCCAGTCCGCGCGGGGACACATCTTTCCGGCTGATACCGAGTGGATGAAAGAGTTCGAAGATTCGTTCGAATACAACGAGACCGAAGACCAGGCGCAGGCCATCGCCGATGTGAAGCGCGACATGGAATCGCAACTTCCGATGGATCGCCTGCTGTGCGGCGACGTCGGTTACGGGAAAACCGAAGTTGCGATGCGCGCGGCCTTCAAGGCCCTGAGCGACAACAAGCAAGTCGCCGTGCTTGCGCCCACGACTGTTCTTGCCTTCCAGCACTATGAGACCTTCAAGCAACGATTCGCGCCGTTCCCACTGACGGTCGAAATGATCAGCCGCTTCCGGACGGCCAAGCAGGTCAAAGAAATCCTGCAAAGAGTGGAAGCCGGCAAAGTGGATATCTTGATTGGCACTCACCGCCTGCTCTCAAAAGACGTGAAGTTCGCCGACCTCGGCCTGCTGGTGGTCGACGAGGAACAGCGCTTCGGCGTCCGCCACAAAGAGCGCATCAAGCAGATGCGCACTGAAGTGGACGTGCTCACCATGTCAGCGACGCCGATTCCGCGCACACTGCATATGTCGCTGGTGGGCCTGCGCGACATGAGTGTCATTGAAACGCCGCCCAAGGACCGCATGGCGATCCAGACGGTGGTCGCGAACTGGGACGAAAAGTTGATCCAGTCTTCGATCGAACAGGAACTCGACCGCGGCGGCCAGGTTTACTTCGTCCACAACCGCGTCGACACGATCTGGGAGATTGCGGCCAAGCTTCAAACGTTGGCTCCGGGCGCGCGGATCACCGTGGGCCACGGGCAGATGGGTGAAGGGGAGTTGGAAAAAGTGATGCTGAAATTCATGCATCACGAGGCGGACATCCTGGTCTCGACCACAATTATCGAAAACGGCCTCGACATCCCGCTCTGCAACACGATCATCATCAATCGGGCCGACAGGCTGGGCTTGTCCGAGCTTTATCAGCTTCGCGGACGGGTGGGCCGCTCGAACCGTCGCGCCTATGCATACCTGCTTCTACCCGCGGAAATCGAGTTGACGCCGATTGCCCGGCGCCGCTTGGCGGCGCTCAAGGAATTTTCCGATCTCGGCGCTGGGTTCAAGATCGCTGCCCTGGATCTCGAACTGCGGGGCGCGGGAAACCTTCTCGGCGGCGAACAGAGCGGCCACATCGAAGCGGTGGGATTCGAACTTTATACGCAGATGCTGGAGCGCGCCGTGCGTGAAATGAAGGGCGAGGCGGGCGTTGAAGTGGCAGAAATCACGCTCAATCTTGGTCTCAACATACGCATTCCATCCGACTACATAAAGGAAGAGAACCAGCGGTTGCGCATGTACAAGCGGGTCGCGGGAGTGGAAACTGAGTCGCAACTGCATGACGTTCGCTCAGAGTTGATTGATCGTTATGGCGAGACGCCGGGTGCGGTTCGCAACCTGCTTGAGTACGCCGCGCTCAAATTGCAGGCGACGCGAGTTGGTGCCAACGCCATTGAGCGCAAGCGCGAGTTTGTGAACATCAAGTTCAGCCAGAATGCTTCGATTGATCCGGGGAAGCTGGCGCGCTTTGTAGCATCGCAGCGGGGCACGCAATTTACTCCGGACGGGACGCTGAAGTTCTCGATAAAGATCGACAGCGCCGGGGGGATCCTGCAAACATTGCGCGATTTGCTGGAAGAGCTGGAAGCGCGCGAAGAAGCAGTGCGCCAAGTATAAAGGCCAGCAGTTACAATTGTTCCCCAAGGAACCCGATGCAGGAACGACGAACGAATAGCGACCGCCGCAAGATCCGAACCGTCCGCAAAGCGATTTTTCCCGCCGCCGGATTGGGCACCCGCTTCCTCCCGGCCACCAAGGCTCAGCCGAAAGAGATGCTGCCGCTGGTCGATAAGCCCATCATTCAATATGGCGTAGAAGAGGCTCTGGCGGCTGGATGCGACCAGATCATCATTATTACCGGACGCGGCAAGAGCGCGATCGAAGATCATTTTGACGTCAGCTACGAGCTGGAAAAGATGCTCGAAGAAAAAGGCAAGCACGACTTGCTCAAGATCGTGCGCCAGATTTCGGACATGATCCACGTGGCCTACGTGCGTCAGAAGGAAGCGCTGGGCCTGGGGCACGCGGTGCTTACCGCGCGCGAATTGATTGGCGACGAACCGTTTGCCACGCTGCTCGCCGATGATGTCATCGACGCAAAAGTTCCAGTGCTCAAGCAGTTGATGAATGTATTCGACGAGAAGCACTGTTCCGTGATCGCGACGCAGATTGTAGAAGGGCCGGCGATTTCTTCTTACGGGGTGTTGAAGGCGAAAGAGGTAGCAGGCACCGGTGGCAAACTCTACGAAGTCGTCGACATGGTGGAAAAGCCGAAGGCCGCGGATGCGCCTTCGAACCTGGCCGTGATCGGACGCTACATTCTGACGCCGACGATCTTCGAAACGCTTTCCGATATTAAACCGGGCGCGGGCGGCGAGTTGCAACTCACGGATGGACTGCGCGGGCTGCTGCAGCGCGAAAAAATGTATGCCTACGTGTATGAGGGGCGTCGTCATGATACGGGCGACAAACTCGGATTCCTCAAAGCTACGGTTGAGTTTGCCCTGAAACGCGAAGATCTGGGCGCGAAGTTCCGGGAATATCTGAAAA
>DATFVD010000261.1:0-6305 GCA_035260505.1 Terriglobales bacterium | reverse complement strand
ATGGTGAAGATGGTTTTCGATCCAAATCCGGCCCGCATTAACTGGCGGAAGATGCGCGCCGTCTGTTTCTGGTCTCTGTCCTTAGGTTTCTGCAGACGTTTTCGCCGGAGATAGTCGCGAGCGAGATTTTCTTCCTTCACGTCGTCATAGACGGAAGAAACCGCCTTCTCGATGACGTCGCCATGCACTCCCTTGGCCTTCAGGTCGTTGACGACGCGCATGCGTCCGAATTTCTCGTTGTCGCGGCGATACGACGAAAAAGCCGCCGCGTATTTGGAGTCGTTCAAATAGCCCTGGTCTTTGAGGCGAACGACAATCAGTTCTACCAGCGTCTTGCCGATTTCCGTATCCGCCTCAACCCGGTTCCGCAACAGGCGCTTGAGTTCCGCGACCGAGCGCATCCGGCGACCGAGCGCACCCAGGGCGTAGTCGTAAAGCTCCGCTTCGGTAAAGAGCTTTCTGGGACGGCCAAACGCCATGCCTACACGATAGCGCGAGACACGGCTCGGGGCTAGCGCTCGCTTGCCCCGTAAGGCATGGCGAATCCTTCAAGGTTCCTTAGCCAGCTTATTTTGGCGGCACGGCACTAGGAAAGGCCGGCGCGGGTGGTGCGCTCGTCCCCGGCGGTGTGCTCGCCGCTGGCGTGCTCACTCCAATCGGCGCGACTAGCACGGTTTTTACCGAGGGTGGCAATTTGTCGGCATTGGCCACCAAAAGCGCCATTTGCCACATCTGAGTTTCAGATAGCGACTTGCTGAAACCAGGCATGCCGCTCAGGCGAATGCCATTCAATATCTTCCAGTAGCTTTCGCCCGGTTCATCATCGGTCACGCCTTTCCCCTCGAACAGGAGCGGTGGATGCGGATACATTCCGGTTGCAATTGCCGACTTCGGTGCCAGCGGCAAACCGTGGCAAACGGCGCAATGCTGCTTGTAAAGGTCGGCGCCCGCCAGGTAATTGGCTTCGTTTGCCTGAATGGGGACATTCTTCGGCATCTCCTTCTTAATACGCGCATTTAAAGCCTTGTGCGCGAAAAAACTTTCGAAGGGTATGTCGGAGTCAGTAGTTGCAACGGGAGCGCTGCCGCCTGCGACATAGAGGTAGGCCCCGAAGGGCACAAGGAGAAGACCGAGTAGCAGCCCGATGACGAATTTCACTGATTAGCCCGCCTTTCTGAAGTTACATACAAGTGACATACTTTAACACCACAAACGGCATCCAAACTGTTTTGATCGGCATAGAATGCTTCGGATACCCCGGCTGCGAAAATAGCCGACGGTCTTGCGAGGGGCCGCCGAAACGAGAAAAACATGCGAATTGTCGGCGCGGCGAGTGCCTTTCCCGCACATTACTATTCCCAGGAGATGTTGCTGGCGGCCCTGCAGGATTACTGGGGCGATCAGATCGAAAACCCGCACGTGCTGCGGCGTTTGCACCGTCATGTGGGCGTCGACGGACGATTCCTCTCCCTTCCCAAAGAAGAATACCTGAAGATGAAAACCTGGGGAGAGGCCAACCAGCACTGGGTTCGGACGGCCAAAGACTTGGGTGAGAAAGCGGTTCGAGGCGCGCTGGCGGACGCGGGTTTGCATGGCCGAAATCTGGGCGCATTCTTTTTCGTTTCCGTGACTGGCATCAGCAGTCCATCGATTGACGCGCTGTTGATCAACCAGATGGGATTGTGCAGAAGCATTCGGCGCGTTCCGATTTTCGGGCTGGGCTGTGTGGCGGGCGCAGCCGCCATTTCGCGAGCAGCCGATTATGTGCGTGCTTATCCCGATCAGATCGCCGTAGTGCTATCGGTCGAACTCTGCTCGCTCACGCTGCAGCGCGAGGATGTCTCGATGGCCAACCTGATTTCGGCCGGACTATTCGGTGACGGCTCCGCGGCCGTGATCGTCGCGGGCGCCAATTGCGGGCTTTCCGGCCCCAGCATCCTCGCAACCCGCTCCGTGTTCTATCCCAACACAGAAGAAATGATGGGCTGGGACGTATCGGAGAAAGGCTTTCGCATTGTTCTCTCTCGTGAGATTCCGGATCTGGTTCGAAAGAACCTGGCACACGATCTCGACGATTTTCTTGCGGAGCGCGGATTGACTCGCGCCGACATCGGCAGCTGGGTGCTGCATACCGGGGGTCCGAAAATTCTGGAAGCAACCGCAGAGGCGCTCGGCTTGAAGAATGGTGAACTCGACGTTTCATGGCAGTGCTTGCGCAGGACTGGAAATTTGTCGTCGGCTTCCGTCCTGGTGGTGCTCGAAGAAGTGATGAAGAATCGTCGCCCGGAACCCGGCACTCTCGGTTTGCTGGCTGCTATGGGTCCCGGGTTCTGCTCAGAATTCGTTTTGCTGGAGTGGTAAGAGGCTCGTTAAAGGTAGAAATCAAAAGTAAGAGATGATGTGTCGATAAGAGACTTATGGTGAGTGGTTTTAGGAATCCAGTCGATGTATTCGTAATCGGCGGCGGGCCTGCCGGTCTGGCGACGGCTATCGCGGCGCGCCGCCACGGTTTGAGTGTGGTGATCGCGGATGGCGCAGTTCCGCCGATCGACAAGCCCTGCGGCGAGGGATTGATGCCGGACGGAGTGGAGGCTCTGCGCCAGCTCGGCGTCACGATCCCCGAAGGTGAAGGATATCCATTCCGCGGTATTCGTTTCTTGAGCGACGGTGCAAAAGCCGAGGCTGCGTTCCCGCGCGGAACCGCGTACGGAATCCGCCGTACCGATCTGCATCGCGTCCTGTTGAATCATGCGGCGTCGTGCGGCGTTCACATGCTGTGGCAGGCGGCGGTCACCGGGCTTCATCCGGAAGGCGCGCTGGTTGCGGGAGAATTGGTGCGCGCGCGCTGGGTTGTGGGCGCAGACGGAAGCAGTTCCCGAGTCCGCAGCTGGGCAAAGCTCGATCGAGACGAACTGGATGCAATACCGAAAAAGAACCTTCGCTTCGCGTTCCGGCGCCACTATCGCGTTTCGCCCTGGACCGGCTTCATGGAACTGCACTGGGGCCCTCACTGCCAGGTTTACGTTACGCCCGTCGGCCGCGAAGAAGTTTGTGTGGCGCTGATCTCATCCAGCCCGAAGATGCGGCTAGACAATCTGCTGGCAGAATTTCCGGAACTTTGCGCACGCCTCGAAAATGCTGAACTCGCTTCCAGTGAACGGGGCGCGATCACCGTCACCCGAAGATTGCGGCGCGTGTTTCGTGGCCGAACAGTCTTGGTAGGCGACGCCTCGGGGGGAGTGGACGCCATCACCGGAGAAGGTCTTTGCCTCACCTTTCGGCAAGCCGCGTTGCTCGGCGATTGCCTGGCGAGCGGAGACTTCGCTCGCTATCAGAAGGGTCATCGAATGCTGACTCGCCGTCCCGCCCTGATGGCTCGCATGATGCTGTTCATGGCCAGACACGGCCGTATTCGGCGGCGCACCATGCAGATATTCCAATCGAATCCCCGCTCCTTCGCTGGAATGTTGGCCATGCACGTGGGCGAAGGCTCCGCGCGTGATCACCTCTCGAACGGAATTGCTTTGGGGTGGGAACTACTCACCGCCTGACAATTTCCGTATCTCGATCGCCCGGTTACTTCCTTCCAATTACCTGAAGTTACCAACAATCGTTATTAGCTCCGATTGATTTCCGCCGTAGCCACGATGCATCTGCAACTTTTTTCACTTTCCCATTCCCGCGGTCTGCAAGTGCTTGCAGCAGCAGCTACAGACTTGTGCGCTTGTTGGCATCGCGGTTGCACTTCTATGTTGCATCCTCCCCGCCAGGAAAGTTTGACGAGAACGAGAGTAATCGAAATCGATTTTGTTTTTGGAGGAGCCACCGTGCTAGGTCGCCGCTTTCTGTTGTCGCTGGTTGTAGCCCTGTCCCTCTCGACCCTGGCCTCTGCCAATTCCGCCACTGTCAACATGACATTCCTTTACCCCGGCACGAACGTCTCCGGCGGTTATTACACTTATCCCTACTATTTTTCGATCAACAGTGGGAAGGCGACTCCGATGATGTGTGACTCGTTCAACAACCACATCACGGCGGGTGAGAGTTGGAATGCGAACGTCAGCGGGTTGCTTTCGGGAAAAGGCTTGTTTGGTAAGGACATCAGGGACTACAAGGCGGCGGGCATCATTTTCATGGGCGTGATGAATGGGACGATTGACGCCAAAGTTGGCAACTGGGCTGTCTGGAACCTTTTCGTCAAAGGCATCACGACGGACGCTGCGGTGCTGGCCCTCGATAGCAATGCCCTGCTATTGGCGAAGCACGCTCCATCGAGTGAGTTTAAAGGGCTGGTGCTGTACACGCCGGTCGGCGGGAGCCCGGGCCACGGACCGCAGGAATTCATAGGCTATCGAGGATCGATAGCCACGCCGGAACCCGCCAGCCTGCTGCTGCTTTCGACGGGCCTGATCGGAATTGCAGGACTGATGCGGCGCAAACTGCGCGCCTAACTCGAATTTGGTTATTCACATTTTTGCAAGTCAAGTTTTCCTCGTGCTCCTTTGATTGCCGCCATCAGCGAAAATCTGGTGGCGGCTTTTTTCTTTGACCTCATCGATTTCTGGCCGCCGGAACCCTGTAACTTTTATCTGCTCGTCGCATCTCATGCCTGGCCCTGCGGAAAGAGGGCGACGAATCCATAACAATCCAACGACAGGAGATGTGTGTCTATGAAAAGTATGTTTGTGAAATTGATGTCCAGCATGATGCTGTTCGGCGCCCTGGCTTTCGCGCAATCGGGCGACGCCATGAAGCAGGATGAAATGAAGCACGACAACAGCATAAAGAAAGACGACTCCATGAAGAAGGACGACATGGCGAAAGATTCGTCCAAGAAGCAGAAGAAATCGAAGAAAGCAAAGAAAGACGCCACACAGAAGGACGAAATGAAGCATGACGACAGCATGAAGCACTAAGTACTACAGGTCTCAGGTGTTTGGTCTAAGGCAATCCGGCGCGAGCCGCTATTCCTGAGACCCGGCACCTGACACCTGTCCCCTACTCCTGATACTCCGGCTCGCGTTTCCATCCTGAAAGCATGGAATAGAAATTTGCCCAGCCGTGCAGCACAACCATGATCAGGTGTCCGGGAATGAACGCGAGGAAGCCGCACATCGCCGCGAAATGCCACACACGCGTCAGATGAAATCCGCCAAATAGAAACGCCAGCCACGAAAACTGGGTGGGCTTGTACAGGACGATCCCCGTGAGCAGCGCCAGCGCCCCTAACAGAATGGTCGAAGTGTAAGCCAGTTTTTGCAGCGGGTTGTACTGACCCGTCGCCGCAGGCTTGGGACCAAAGAAAAAATAATGCCGCGCCATCGGCCAGACGCCCGGAATGTCGCGGGGCGTGAACAGCATCGTGCGATAGTGCCCGCTGACGACTTGATACACCACATAAACCACGCCGCTCGCGGCAAAGAGCCACATGAATGTGAAATGCCACTGCAAGGCCCCGCCCAGCCATCCGCCGAGGGTGAGCGACTTCGGTATATCGAGCAGAACTTTCTCTGGAATCTTCGAGCCGAAGCTGGGGAAGGCGCGGAAAATCCGCAGCCCGCTGGCCACCAGCACCAACAAGCTGATGGCGTTGACCCAGTGAGTAATCCGAATCGGCAGAGGGTGCTCGTAGGCAGCGCGGACTAACACAGGCTCTTCTGCTTTTGCGACGGGTTCAGCCGTCTCCGGTTCGGCGGCAACCATTTCCAATTTCGCGACCGTTGCTGCGACCGGGCCAGACTCGGCGTCCGCAGCTTGATCCCGCGGTGGATCGGGTGGCTTTTTCTCTTCCTCGTTCTCCATCACAGTCCTCCGAACCAGCTATAGCCCTGGTCTTCCCAGTAACCGCTCTTGCCGGGCTTCAGAACATTAGTCACGCGGATGGTGTCCAGATACTTGGCTTGCTTGTATCCCAACTTGGTCGGCATCTGCAGACGCAAGGGCGCGCCGTGCCCGCGATCAAGCGGCTGCCCATACATCTCGTAACAGAGCAGCGACTGCGGATGCAGCGCCGAAGCCATGTCAATCGATTCGTAGTAATCGTCCGCGCACTCGACTTCCAGAAAGTGCGCGCCGGTGTTCGCACCGACCAGCGCGAGGAAGTCGGAAATACGCGCGCCGCCAAACGAGCCCACAACATCCCAGCCTTCCACACAGATGTGGCGGGTATTCTGGTTAATTTTCGGCAGCCCCTGGATCTGCGCGAGCGTGTATTCTCCCGGATGCTGCACGTCGCCCTCGACCGTCAGCGTCCACTTCTCCAGATCGACTTCGGGGTCGAGCACGTCGTATCCGTTGTAAGGAAA
>DATFVD010000260.1:0-16496 GCA_035260505.1 Terriglobales bacterium | reverse complement strand
CAGAATGTTTATACTCAAGTTGTGATTCTGGTGCTGACGACCACACTGATCACGCCTGTGCTCCTGCGATTTGCCTTTCCTGGCCGGCCCATCGAATCCACCGTGGACAGTTTGGGTGTGGTCGAGATTGGCGACGTCGATGGCATGTCTTCACGTCTCGACAGCCTCGCCGACGCGTAGGTTTCGCTTTGGACCACTCGTAACGGGGCCGCCATGCGGTCTCGAGCGAAGTGGAGTTTTAAAGTCTGCTGCTAAAGGACAAACCAATGACAAAAGTTGAAGCGATTATTCAGCCGAACAGATTTGAACCGGTCAAAGAAGCTCTCATCGCGCTCGGCGTCGAAGGTATGACAATCTCGGAAGTACGGGGTCACGGACGGCAAAAGGGGCACACCGAGACCTATCGTGGCCGGGAATACGAAACCGATCTCCTGCCCAAGGTGAAAATTGAACTCGTATTAGAAGATAAACTCGTCGATCCCGCAATCGACGCCATCATCAAGAACGCGGCCACCGGGAAAATCGGCGATGGAAAGATCTTCCTTTCCAAGGTGGATGAAGCCATCCGCATAAGAAATCAGGAAAGAGGCGTCGCCGCTCTCTGATCACCGTGTATCTCCCACCAAGGGCGATCGAGCGGCATCTGTTCGCGTGATCGGTACTGAGGTGGGAGCGTTTCGCGACGGGCGGACTTCTCGTGTGGGCGGGCGCTTCAGCCCGCCGTTTTCAGGTGGAGTCTGCCCACTGCGCCATCGCGCGCTGATCCGCGTGACGATCCAACTCGTGACGACCCAGCTGATGGTCTGCTATCACCAGCTTCGGTCGCACCAGTATCCGCATCGTCCAGAGGAGATCGTCCAGTGCGGTCCCAAACCCGAAGTGAGCATCCACAAATGTCAGTTCGGTAGCCGGTAAAGCCGTGCGACCGGAGAGGAGGACCACGGGAACTTCCGGGACAAGAAACTTTATCTTCCGAGCTAACTGCGTACCAGACATCAAAGGCATTTCGTAGTCAAGAAGTGCCAGATCGAAATAGGTTCGCCCGCAAAGCGCGAGCGCCTCAAGCGGATCATTCTTTGTGATCACTCGGAACCCGCATTCCTCAAGAACGCTGGTCAGCAATCGGCTGGATTTGGGGTTGTCGTCAACGTAAAACACTGTCGTTCTGTTGTCCATCACAAAACCTCCGTTCCTTTCCTGAAGAACGCAAACGACACATCGCCCTTGCGAAAGAAGTGGGTAGAGATTTGTAAAAGTTGGGATTGAGACAGATTGCCTGATTGTCCAAACTTGTTCTTTAGAGACGGGTTGGCCCGTCTCACTCCGCGGTAGAGGCGTGGCAAGCTGCGTCTCTACAAAATAAGATGCCTCTTTAGGGGCTGGGAATCAGGGGCTGGAAATCGCCATCGCCGTGCCGCACAGTTCCTTCTCAGCTGGACCATCGCAGGGCATCGTGAACTTGAATGTAGAACCATGGCCGGTCTGCGCTTCAACCCAGATCTTCCCGCCATTGCGCTCAACGATCTTTTTGCAGATTGCCAGGCCAATTCCGTTACCCGGGTACTCGGTCCGGGCATGCAAGCGCTGGAAGACAACAAAAATATTTTCTACGTACTCCGGCGCAATGCCGATCCCGTTGTCGCTCACGCTGAACAACCATTGCTGGCCCACTTTCTCGACCTGTATGGATATTACCGGCGGTTCTTTCCCGCGAAACTTGATCGCGTTCCCGATCAGATTCTGGAACACCTGCGCCATCTGTGAACTGTCCGCCCACACCGGCGGCAGCGCGCCATGGCTGACCACCGCCCCGCTTTCTTGTATCGCCGGACCCAGGCTTCGGAGGACCTCTTCCATCGCCGCGTCACAGTCGACGCTTCCGTAAGCGATCCCGCTCCGCCCTACTCGCGAAAAGGCCAGCAGATCCTGAATCAGGGTCTGCATGCGTAAAGCTCCCTCGCTGGCATAGCCGATGAACTTGTCTGCGTTCTCGTCGAGTTTGCCGCGATAGCGTTCCGCGAGCAGCTGCGTGTAGGCCGCCACCATGCGCAGCGGCTCCTGCAGGTCATGCGATGCCACATAAGCGAATTGCTCGAGATCCGCGTTGGAACGAGCAAGCTCCTCGACTTTCCGCGCCAGATCCTCTTCCGCTTGCTGGCGCAAACGAAGCAGGCGCTTTTCCTGCAAAGCGCGGCGGACGGCCTCGGGCAGCCGAGCCAGACTGTCTTTCAGAACATAGTCCGTCGCGCCCCGTTTGATGCACTCCACCGCGGTGATGTCTCCCAGCGCGCCGGAGACAAGAATTAGTGGAATCTCCAGCCCTTCACGCCGCAGCACTTCCAGCGCGTCCATGCCTTTCCACTGCGGCAGATTGTAGTCGGCAAGCACCACGTCGGGACGCTGCAGGCGAAGTTCCCGCTCAAACTCGGCTTCCGCTTGCACCACCACTGTGGAAATCGAGAAGCCGCCTTTTCGCAGAGCCTGGGCTACGAGCTCCGCGTCCAGCTGGTTGTCTTCGACGTGCAGCACCCGGAGTTGTCCCGGCTGGGACGCGAGATCGCTAGCGGGGGGCATCGGCCTGTCCTACTAAATGCCGGTTGTCTTCCACTACCGGTGGCTGATTGATGAGCAACCAGTACAATCCCACAGTCTTTACGGTCTCCCGGAATTGGTCGAAGTCGACGGGCTTCTGGATATAGCTGTTCACGCCCAGGCTGTAACTGCTCACCAGATCTCGCTCTTCCTTCGACGAGGTCATCATAACCACCGGAATGGTTCGGGTCCGAGGATCGCTCTTGACCTGTTTGAGAACTTCCATTCCGTCGACCTTGGGAAGTTTCAGATCCAGCAGCACCAACTTAGGAGGATGATCAAACGATCGTTGCTCGAATGCCCCACGACAGAAGAGAAAGTCCAGTGCTTCCTCGCCATCGCGCACGACGTAGATATTGTTTGCCAGCTTCTCCCGTTTTAGAGCATGGAGGGCAAGATCCGTGTCGTCCTGATTGTCTTCCACCAATAGTATGTCGAGTTCTCCTGCGTTCATGATTGGCCTCCAGCCGTTGCTATACTACTTTTCGATTCGCCTTGCTTCGCTGCGCCGAGGGTGAAACAGAAAGCTGCGCCCTTGTCCACTTCCCCCTCCGCCCACACCCGACCTCCATGCTTGTGCACGATACGTTGCACCGTGACCAAGCCTATGCCGGTGCCTTCGAAATCTTCAGTGCTATGCAACCTCTGAAAGACTCCAAACAACTTGTCAACATACTTCATGTTGAAGCCGATGCCGTTGTCTCGGATCATGAAGACCGGCCCCTGATCGTCTGCGGTTTCTTTGTGACTGATTTCGATGATGGCGGGAGCGCGCGAACGGGTGAATTTAAGCGCGTTGGCCAGCAGGTTCTGAAAGATCTGCTTGACCAAAACCGGATCACACTCCACCAAGGGCAGTTCGGCGATCACCCACTCCACCTGCCGCCCTTCTCTGTCGGGCTGCAGCATCGCTATCACTTCCGAGATAATCGCGTTTAACCTGATCGGTTGCCGATTGAGTGCATGGCGTCCAACTCGCGCCAGATTCAACAATTCATCCACCAGCAGACCCATCTTTTGCGTACCAGCTTGAATGCGCTCGACATAGCGTTGCGCTTCAGGATCGAGCGCGGCGCCGAATTCTTCCGCCAGCATCTTGGAAAAGCCGCCGATGTGCCGCAGGGGTGCCCGCAGGTCGTGGGACACCGAGTAACTGAAAGCTTCCAGCTCTTTGTTGGCGGTTTCCAGTTGGGCTGTCCGCTCCGCGACCCTGTGTTCGAGTTCGTCGTTGAGTTGTTGAATTTGGAGCTCGTCCGCTTTCCTCTTCGTGATGTCGCGGAAAGCTACGACTCCCCCGTGCACCGTGCCGTCCTTGGCTCTCAGCGGACTACCGCTGGCCTCGATCCAGACACCTTGCGTGACCTTTGGACTGCGCAGAAACATCTCGGCCGTGCTCGCCTCTCCGTGAATCGCGCGTACCAGGGGGAGTTGTTGCGTGGGAAAGAGCGTGACTCCGTCGGGCAAGTAGCTCCCATAATGCTCGGACCACTCCGAGGTGGAAATGTCCGCTGGGCCGTAGCCCACAATCCTCTCCGCCGCCCGATTCCATATCAAGAACTTGCCGTGTTCGTCTGCTGCAACCAACCCCTCGGCCATATTGTCCAGCACCGACTGCAGCATGAATGATTGGGCTTCCAGGGCCTGCTGCGAGCGGGACAATTCCTTCGTTTGCTCAGCCAGAGCATCTGCTGCCCGCTTGCGCTCGGTGATGTCGGCGCGGATGGCGATGTACTGCCGCGGTTTGCCTTCCACGCTTAAGGTCGGGACGATGGTCGTGTCGACCCAGTAGATCGAACCGTCCTTGGCCCGGTTCTTGATCTCGCCGTGCCATACTTTGCCGTTCGCGACGGAGTGGTACATCTGCTGGAAGAATTCTTTGGGATGGTGGCCGGAGTTGAGGATGCGGTGATTCTGGCCGATCAGTTCATTCTCCGAATATTGACTGATGGTGCAAAACTTGTCGTTCACGTAAGTGATCGTGCCCTGGACGTCGGTCACGGCCACGATGGCGTGTTGATCGAGGGCGAACTTTTGATCAGCCAGTTCTTTGAGAGCAGTCTCGCTGGTGGCGAGGCTTTCTCTCAGGGCATCTTCAGCCCGCTTGCGTTCCGTAATGTCGCGCGCGACTTTGGAGAATCCCCGGAGCTTTCCCGTATCGTCGTACATGGGAGTGATCACGACGTTGGCCCAAAAAGCCGAGCCGTCTTTCCGGACTCGCTGCGCCTGCTCTTCGAAGCGCCCTTCTGAGAGAGACTCCTGCAGTTCGCGGGAGGGCTTGCCGGTTTTGCGATCCTCGGGAATGTAGAAACAAGAAAAATGCTTGCCTAGAATTTCCTCATTTCTGTAGCCCTTAATGCGAGCCGCACCCGCATTCCAACTGATCACATGGCCCTCGGGGTCGAGCATGTAGATCGCATAGTCTTTGACTCCATCGAGCAGCAGCCGAAACCGTTCCTGACTTTCGTGCAGTTCTTCTTCGGCCCGCTTGCGCTCGGTGATATCGGCGCGGATGGCTACATACTGGCGCGGTTTCCCCTCCGAGCTTAGAGTCGGGACGATGGTCGTATCCACCCAGTAGATCGCGCCGTCCTTGGCCCGGTTCTTAATTTCGCCGTGCCAGACTTTCCCCTTCGCGATGGTGTGGTACATCTCCTGGAAAAATTCCCTGGAATGGTGGCCGGAGTTGAGGATGCGGTGGTTCTGACCGATCAGCTCGTCTTTGGAAAATTTGCTGATGCTACAGAACTTGTCGTTAACATAGGTAATCGTGCCCTGGACGTCGGTCACGGCCACGATGGCGTGTTGGTCGAGAGCGAACTTTTGATCGGCCAGGTCTTTGAGGGCTCTCTCGCTGGTGGCCAGGCTTTCTCTCAGGGCCTCTTCCGCCCGCTTTCGTTCGGTGATATCGGCGCGGATGGCGACGTACTGTCGAGGTTTACCGTCCGTTCCTACGAACGGAACGACGGTCGTGTCCACCCAATAAATCGAGCCGTCCTTGGCGCGATTCTTGATCTCGCCGTGCCAAACTTTGCCGTTCGCAATGGTGTGATACATCTGCTGAAAAAACTCTTTGGGATGGTGGCTGGAATTAAGGATACGGTGATTCTGGCCGATCAGTTCGTTTTTCGAATATTGACTGATGGCACAGAACTTGTCGTTCACATACGTGATCGTGCCCTGGACGTCGGTCACCGCCACGATGGCGTGTTGGTCGAGAGCGAACTTCTGGTCGGCCAGTTCCTTGAGCGCCCTCTCGCTGGTAACAAGGCTTTCCTTCAGGGTCTCTTCGGCTCGCTTGCTTTCCGTGATATCGCGCGCAATTTTTGAAGCGCCAACAATCTCGCCCCGATGGTTTCTAATCGGAGAAATCGTCGCGGAAACATCAATGTATGTGCCGTCTTTCCGAACCCGGACAGTTTCGAAATGCTTAACGCTTTCACCGCGTCCGATTCGTGACTGAATGTCCTGCTCCTCGTGCGCGCGTTCCGGGGGTATGAGCATCTGTATCGGGTTGCCCACCGCTTCTGAGGACGAGTACCCGAACATCTTCTCGGCAGCGTGATTCCATGCGGTGATGGTTCCGTCCCGATCCTTGCTGATAATGGCATCATCGGATGACTCAACCACCGCTGCCAGACGTTCGCGAACTTCCTCCGCGCGCCTGAGTTCTGTGATGTCCGTGTTTGTGCCAAACCAACGCACCACGCGGCCTTCCCAATTTTTTGCGGGCACGACGCGGGTGAGGAACACACCGAAGCGGCCGTCAGCGCCACGCAGCGGGAACTCCATCTCGAACGGTATTCCCCCGGCGATGGCCGCCTGCCATCGCTCGAGCACCTTGGGCAACATCGCGGGATCGTGGACGGTCTGCCAAGCCCACCCCTCCATCTGCTCAAGTGTGGTCCCGGTATATTCGTACCAGCGCTGGTTGTACCAGAAGATGTGGCCATCGGCTTCGGCCATCCAGGCGAGTTGCGGGATGCTGTTCACCATCGACTGGAAGCGTTCCTCGCTTTCGCGCAACGCCTCTTCCGCTCGCTTGCGCTCGGTGATATCCGCTCGGATAGCGATGTATTGTTGCGGCTTGCCCTCGGAGCTTAGAAACGGGACGATCGTCGTATCCACCCAATAAATCGAACCGTCCTTGGCGCGGTTCTTGAGTTCGCCGTGCCAGACCTTGCCGTTCGCGATGGTCCGATACATCTCCTGGAAGAACTCCTTCGGATGGTGGCCGGAGTTGAGGATGCGGTGATTCTGTCCGAGAAGTTCCGCCTTGGAATACCCGCTGATGGTGCAAAACTTATCGTTTACGTAATTGATCGTGCCCTGAACATCGGTCACAGCCACGATGGCATGTTGATCCAGCGCGAATTTTTGGCCGGACAGTTCTTTGAGCGCAGCCTCTCTGGTAGAGAGGCTTTCCTTCACGACTTCCTCCGCTTTTCTTCGTTGCACGTCGCTGCGATTGACCGCCAATGCCGCCCACGTAAAGAGGCCCGCGAGCAGAGACATGGTCAACAACGACGCCATGACCACGATGCTCCACTCGGAATACAATCCGGTGGCGGTAAGTTGCCACCGAATCCAGCTCACCAGCGGAGGGATGAAGGGCGCAGGCAATAAGCGCCGCGCCAGACTCCCCCCCAGGCTCTGGCTGCAAAGGAGGGATCCCAATCCCCATTCGGTGCGAGCGCAGATCAGCCCCAGCGAGATAACCGTGAGGGTGACTGCGGTCGGCAGAGAGAGGGAGAGATGCGTCACGTAGATGTGGGGAGCAGAGACAAAGCTGAGGATCCCGAAGGCGGCGACTGTGCACGCGGAAAGGGTGAGAATCTGCGTCGGCCTGCGGCCCTGCCGTGTCCGCCAGTCGAGTGCCAGCAAGGCAAGAGCCAGCAGCAGAAGAGCGGCGGCGGTGAGTGGAGACATGAGACCAGCGTGTCCCCAGGCGTCTGCCTGCACCGGAGACGCCGCCCTCAATGACTGATCAACACGGAAGTCACGGGTGAGTAGCTTTTCCCCCAGGCTGAGCAGGCCCGCGAAGGCGACGATAATCGCTGAGACTTTGGCGGCGACCGCCGAGACCCCAGCGAATGGCCGGTTATGTTTCGCTCTCGACAACCACAAAGAAACGCTGATCAGCACGAAGCAGACACAGGTAGTTGCCTTCATCGTTACCGGCGCGACTCCCCAGGTGGTGAGACTTGGGATGTGAAGGGCCCACCCCGCCAGGCCCGCCAGCCCAACCGCCGCTGAAAACGCGGGCGCGGCTACGGTGAAGACATTCAGCCGCCTGACCAGACGAGGGTCGGGGCGGAAATCCCAGGATTGCCTCACGGCCTCTTCCGCCCGTTTGTGCGCGGTAATTTCCCGTTCCAGACCGTGGTTCACCTCCTGTAAATGCGCCCGCTCGGGCAGTGACATCACTTTCGGAATTAGCGGGATGAGCATTGCCATCGTGAGCACGGAAACCGCCGCCGTGATTGCTTTAATCAGCCCCGCGATCAGGTAGCTGGCGTGCCAGATATTCCAGATTTCCATCAGGTGGGTTGTGCCGCAGGCCAGGATAAAAGTCCCGAACATCCAGAAGATTTTATTGAACGGGAGATCGCGATTCTTACGTATGAAATAAACGAGAATGACCGGGATGCAGTAATACGAGAGCGTGATGAGGCCGTCTGAAATGACGTGCAGCCATAGGATTCTTGGGTCCCACAGGTAGCAGAAACCGTGGGGCATGAAATCAGACGAAAGCAGTTGTTTCAAGAGTTCCATGAGTGCGGCTTTGCCTCACTTTGAGAGTCATCGGCAGGATGATCACCGTTGCCAGAACGACGCAGGTTACTTAAGGTGTGGGCAAACGTGTAGGTGCAGATTTCGATAATCCGTTACATCGGCATCGCCTCTGGAAGCGCCACGGGTCTGCAAAGGGGTTCGGGTCCTTCCGGTGGGTCCGCGCTCTCCAATTGCCTACGGAGTTTCTTCACCAGTTCGTGAACCGACTGGAGTTTTTCGGCTGCCGCCGCTGGCAGGCCAGCAGTTTCCAGCGCCAGTTCACTCGACAGCAGCAGCGCCGTGATCGTGCCATTCAGTTCGCTGTAAAGCGTGCAGATGGCCGCTTGGCGGGCACCCACTTCTTCGTGCTGGCGGCGCTGCAGGGCGGCTCGGACTTCCCGTATCAGGCGATCCATTCCACTGATTGCCAGATTGACCTGCACCAGGATGGTCGTGCCCAAATGCTCGAGCATCGTCCCGGCTTCATGGGGCTCAGTTTCGAGGAGATACTGATCAAACACCACTGCCAGGTAGACTTCCGCCCGCAAGAGTGTGGTTGCCCGAGCCAGACTTTCCGCCACCGCGACCTCCTCGCCCGTAGCCTCATGAAGCGCCGTGGCGCACTCGGATGCCCGCCCGCTCGGCGTCACAAGAAGGATCATGCTGAATCCTGTGGCAAGTTCCAGGCCAATCGTTTGAGACTTAAAATAAACGAGTTACTAGCTCGCCTCCCGCTTAAACTCCCGTTCTGGCGCCAGCGCTTTGCCCGACTGTCCAGTTTTGGGACTCGTATTCTTTGAGCTTGCGGTACAGCGTGGTTTTTCCAATTCCCAGCAGTCGCGCCGCCAGCATCTTGTCTCCGTTCACCTGCGTGAGCGCGTTTAAGATTGTCTGTTTCTCCAGTTCGGCCATCGGCACGATACCAGTGCCCGGCTGGCTGATCGCCATCAGGTCGATGGGTGCGCCGTAAATCTGCGTGGGAAGATCGCGAATCTGAATTTCGTTCGCGCTGCTCAGTGCACAGGCCCGATCCAGCGAGTTTTCCAGTTCGCGCACGTTGCCGGGCCAGTCGTAATGCAGCAGCGCTTTGAGCGCCTCGTCCGAAATCGTCTTTTCCATTCCAGCGTCGCGGCCGATGCGCTCGAGAAAATGCGCCACCAGCAGCGGGATGTCCTGTCTCCGCTCGCGCAATGCCGGAATCCGAAGCGTCAGCACGTTCAGCCGGAAAAAAAGATCGCGGCGGAACGTGCCCTCGGTCACGGCTCGTTCCAGGTCGCGATTGGTCGCGGCCAGAATCCGCACGTTGATGGGAACGCGCTTCACGCTTCCCACCGGACGAATCTCCTTCTCTTGAATCGCCCGCAGCAGCTTCGCCTGCAAGTCGACCGGGAGCTCGCCAATCTCATCCAGAAATACCGTGCCCCCTTGGGCAATCGCGAGCAGTCCGTCCTTCGGATTCGTAGCTCCCGTGAAGGCGCCGCGCACATGGCCGAACAGTTCGCTTTCGATCAGCGTGGGCACGAGCGATCCGCAATCGACCGGAATAAACGGCTTGTTGCGGAAGATGCCGGAAAAGTGAATCGCCTTCGCGACCAACTCCTTGCCCGTGCCGCTTTCGCCGAGAATCAGGACTGGATGCACGCTCTGTCCGGCTTTGGCGATGATCCGATATAGCTTTTCCATGTCTGGCGCGCGCCCGACGATGCTGCCGAACCCCTGCCGCGACTTGCTGGCTTCCCGCAACGCACGGTTCTCCGTCTTTAGCCGCAGATGCCCGGCCACGCGCTCCAGCAGCAGACGCAACTCTTCCATACTGAAGGGCTTGGTGACGTAGTCGTAGGCGCCATCTTTCATGGCCTGGACCGCCGACTTCACCGTGCCATAGCCGGTCACCACGATCACCAGCGCGTCCGCGCGGCGCTTCTTGATGGCATGCAACGCTTCGAGGCCACCCGCGCCCGGCTGCCGCAAGTCCAGAAGCACGGCGTCAGTGCTCGAGCTGTCGAGTAACCGGTAGGCATGTTCAGCAGACTCCGCCACCTGGGTGCTGAATCCAAGGGACTGCGCCACCTCGCGGCAGGCTTCACGGATGGTGCGGTCATCGTCCACGATCAGGAGGTTCAAGAAATTTGCTCCCTCGAGTTGCGGAGGATGGCTATGACTATGACGGAGGATGGTGGCGGTCGAGGCGGTAAACATAGTGAATCTCCCTGGCGATGCAGAAATTAACGAGCAACTAGTTTTTAGCGATGCGATATGTAGAGACGGGTCTTGCCCCGTCTCCGGAGACGCGCGGCAATCCGCGTTTCTACGGGAAATCCCCCCCGTCAGGGGCTGCGGAAAGCTTCAATCACTTGCTGGATCAGAGCCTTTCCGGAGAATGGCTTGCGGACCAACTGAACCGATCCCGCTCCGAATCTCCCAGGCAGCTCGACCGAGGTATGCTCGTAGCCGGATATCAACAGGACTTTCAAACCCGGCTTCCGGCGGAGTAATGTTTCCGCCAGTGCCTTCCCATCCATGTCCGGCATCGTGCAATCCGCGATCAACAGATCGACGGCGCCGGAATGTTCCTCAAAGACTTTTACTGCTTCCTTTCCGCCGTGCGCCGGCAGGATCCGGCAACCCGCCTCCAGCAGGAAGCGCTGCATGGATTTACGCGTGGCGGCGTGGTCGTCCACCAGCAAAATAGTCCTGCCGATGAGGTCAGGAGCGGGTTCGCCCGTACGCGGCCGCGCCCCCATTGCCGAATTCGCAGAAATATCGATCGCAGGCACCTCGATCGCGGGCTGTGCAATCGCCGGCTGCGCGATCGCCGGCTGCATGATCGAAGCTTCGACCGCCGGAAGAAATATTTCAATACAGGTGCCGCTTCCGGCTTCGCTCTCGACCTGGATCGTCCCGCCCGATTCACTGACGATGCGTTGCACCGTCGCCAAACCGAGACCGGTGCCCTCTCCCGGTCTCTTGGTAGTGAAGAAAGGCTCGAACAGCCGGGCGCGGGTCTCTGCATTCATCCCGCAGCCATTGTCTTGCACCACCAACGAGACAGCGCGCCGGGCACTCCCAGGATTCACTTTGGTGCGACTTTTACCAGGGAATTTGCCGGAGCGTTCGCCACGAACTTCCACGCCGGGAAACTCGCCAGTCCGGGTGCTCAACGTGATCCTTCCGCCCAGCGGCATCGCATCGCGCGCGTTCAGCACCAGGTTCAACAGGATCTGCCGCAATTGCGCCGGATCGGCCAGTACCCGTCCCGCGCCGGAGTCGAGCATGATCGACAATTCAATCGGCTCGCCGATCAATCGCCGCAGCAGATTTTCCGTGGAAGCCACAATCTCGTTGATCAGAACCGGCCTCGGCTCCGCTGCTTGCTTCCGCGCGATGGCCAATAGCTGATGCGTCAACGCCGCTCCTTGCTCGCCCGCCATGCGGACTTCCTCAACATGCTGGAACAGTTCACTCCGCTCCAGTTGAGTGCTTGCGAATCCGCCGCCCGGCTTTTCAATGCTGGCGAATCGCTCCTTCTCCAGTTCGGCGGTTATCAGGTCGCAGTACAACAAAATTCCGGTCAGCAAATTATTGAAGTCGTGCGCGATTCCTCCCGCCAGCCGCCCGATGACTTCCATCTTCTCTGCTTCGCGCAGGTGTTCTTCCATCTGCCTGCGCTCGGTCGCATCCGCGAGCATTGCGATCAGGAAGGCGGGCTGCCGGCGCGTATCGCGGCCGAGGGACACCGTCAGATGTCCCCAGAACTCGGAACCGTCCTTGCGCCGATAGCGCTTTTCAATTTCGAACGAGCCGCGCTCGTCCCTTAGTAGCTCGCCCAGCAATCGTTCATCCGGCGCAAGATTGTCGGGATAAATTTCGCGCCCGACTTCGCGCCCAACTTCACGGCCGAGTTGATCACAACGTTCAGGATAGAGTTCGCGCGCGTGCGCGCCGGTCAGTTCCTGCTGGTTGTAACCAAGCATTCTGCTAAGTGCGGGATTCGCTTCCAGAATCCGGCCATCGAGCTGACAAACCCCGATTCCGATCGCGGACGCTTCAAACATCACCCGAAAACGCAGATCGCGGTCATAATCGCGTGCCGCTGGAAATTGGGTGATGAGGTTCATGTCGATACTGCTCCTAGAAATTTCAGGCGCTCAGCTTTTCCGCGAATGAACCGCGCTGACCTGATTAGGGAAAAGTGTAGTGCGAAACCTTTCGCCGCTAAGTGCGCGCCATCACATCAGTTTGTGATGATTCCGAGGACGATTCGTAGAGGAATAAAGGAGGATGATTTCGGAACAGACATGACTAAGCGGGCGGGCCCGATGCTAAAGTGCCAATATGGGGCGACGACAGCGCTCCAAATTCCGAGAGCCCGCTCGAGCCGCGGGTTCGCGATCTTGATGGGCGAGTGTATCAGAATGACTGTCGCTGCGTGCCGGCTCTTCTCAAAAGGTGCCGCAATAGTCTTGACAGGTGATGGCTATATATATAGAGTTTGGTCGTGGGACGCACTGTTCGGTTATCGGCTCAGACTCGGTCCGTTTTATTGGCGTTCTTCGAACGCGCTAGCCAATGGCGGTATGGGTACGACCTGAGTCGGGAAACCGATCTGAAAGCCGGAACTTTATATCCCATCCTCATGCGCCTGAGTGACGCCCGGTGGCTGGAGGCGCGTTGGGAAGAACCGAGCTCTCCGGGGCGACCTCCGCGGCATATGTATCGACTGACGCAGGATGGTCGAGCGTGGGCTCGTGCGGCAGCAAAGGACGCGCCAATGCCCGCGCGTTCAACGCGTCCCAGCTACAACGAGGTTTGACCACGTGCCGAGATTCTCCTTCACACCGATCCGAACGAAAGTTCAGTTGTGGTTCATACGGGCAATGAACGTGCTTCCAAAGGAGCAGCGAGAGTGGGGACGCGCGGTGATCTCGGAACTCAACGAAATCAGTGGCTTTTGGAACAGCCTGGAATGGATTGCAGGAGGAGTGACCGCGATGTCGAAAGCAGCCCTATACAACATACTGACAGGTGCCTGGCGAAGACAACCTGGCTAGGAACCGCCGTACGCAGCGGCAGCCGGGATCAGTTTCATTCTGCTGCTGGCGCCTTTCTATTTCGTCTCCGCATCACTGCTCAATCAATGGGGAGTCACGTGGTTCTTTGCACCGATCGAGCATTGCCTCTCACACCCCGGACAAGCCGCGGCCTTCAACATCATCACGCCTATGGTGCTCCTCGGGACACTACTTTCCAGTGTTCTATTAAATCTTGCGATCTTGGTAAGCGTGGGTCGGGAGAAGGAAGCGGCCAGAACGGTAAGGGTGATTAAAGTGAGAATAAGGTCCTGGAACGTGGCTGCGATAGGCGCCAGCCTCTTGCTCACGGGACTCCTGCTCGGGTACGCGTTCGTGGAGAACTTCGGGCAGCAGGTACATCTGTAAGGAACACCAGGCAGCTAAGGGTAGTAGGCGCGCCAGTAGCGGATTCAATCCGTCAGTTTGCTTTGAAGTTGACTGTGATTTGCGTCTCGATTTCGACCGGCTGGCCGTCGAGGTAGTAGGGCTTGTATCTCCATTGGCGGACAGCATCCAGTGCCGCACGCGCGAGGACGGGGTCTCCACTGAGCACTTTCAGATTGGTGACGCTGCCCTCTTTGTTGATGGTCGCCTCGATCTGCACTGCGCCCTGGGCCCGAACCGCTAGCGCGGCTGGCGGATATTTTGGCTGTACCCGCTTGATCACCAGTCCCTGGGACACACCCTGAGAAATTCTTACGGTTGCCAGCGAAGGTTTGGGAACGCTTGTAGATGCTGAAGCCATCAGGCCGTTTAAGTTGGGGTCGTTGGCGGAAGCAATGGCGAGCGGGCTCGGAAGAGGAACCGCAGACTCCTCTGACTGGCCCTGGGTTTTGGCTCGCGTGGCCGATTTCACGTGTATGGGTGCTGAATCGGGTTGCTTCGTTCCCGGCTCAGGATTCGCGGCGATCCGAATCACCGGAGAATTGCTAACGCTGGCCGACGGCTTGTCGAGTGGTGCCGCAGTCGCTGTTTTGGCGCCTGGGCTTTGGGTTAGTGAACTTGGCCGGTCGGCTGCGCTCATCGAAGGCGCCGCCACCGGGGAGGACGTTGGAGCTAGAGCCGGAGTAGACTGTCGCGAGTCCTGGGCCGTGTTTGCGGACTGTGTCCTGGCCTGGTTCAGCTTCCCATAACCGACATAGCCGAGCGCGGCGATAGCCACGACGACCACAGCTGCGATCAGGATTTTTTTCTTGCCCGATCCGCCGGAATCTTCTTCGCCCAATCCGGCAAAAGAGGGGGAATCGATCGTACTGACGGAACTGAACATTGAGATCGGAACGCCGTCCTGCGGCGAATTGGTATGAGATGAATGGACGTGAGATGGACGGGTGGGCTCAAATTCAACCGTCTTGTTTTCTTTCGCGGTCTCTGGCGCTGACGTGGCCATTACTTCTTTTGCCGGAGCTGGGGCTGCCGCTGAACCGAGAGATGATGCGAAAGCGGGACTCGGATTTTGGACTGATTGGGGCGCAGCGGTCATCGCCGCTTCGTTCTTGACGACGACATTCTTGGTTGAGTCATTGCTGACTGCCCACAGGGAAGGGGGCTGCCACCCTTCCGCGGCTGGCTCGTCCGCGATCGTCTTTTTGATCGTTTCTGGCGCCGCGGATGCGGCAGGAACAGCCGGTGTTCTACCCTCTACATTGTCCTCGGTTTTTGCCGATGCTGTGAGGTCGGGAATTGGCGTACGCGTCTCTTGAATCATCGCGGGAAGCGGAGCCACAATTTCAGGGAGCTCTTGACGGCTTGGCGGCGGGGAAGTCACCGCGCCCCGACTTGCCGAAAATGAACTGGGGGCTGATACGGGCCCTGTTTTTGATGGCATTGCGGGAGCTGGTGCGCTGGCGGCGGCAGCATCAGCGTTTTTCCGTAGAAGTCCTCGTGCGACTCGAAGCGTTCCCTTTGCCTGCTCGACGTTAATCGGCTTGGTGAGCACGAGGTTGGCGCCGATGCGGTAGGCCTTGGCCACGCCCGCTTGTCCCTCGACCAGGGCGATGGCCAGCGAGCTCTGATTGGAACTGGAATTTCTGGCGCTTTTGAAGAGCAGGGAAGCGTTCTGTTCGTTCTCGCAGTCGACGACGATGGCGTCGTAACGCTGCGACATCAACTTCTTGACCGCGGCAAACGGTTCATGAACCTGCTCAACGGTGAAGTCCAGTTCGCTGAACACCTGACTGACTACGCGGGCCAGTTTTTCGTCGGGACAGAAGAGTAAAGCTTGGTAACCCATAATGAGGCCATCCTAGGTAATGTAGTGGGTAACCAGCAAGTTACGGGGGTAATTGAATGAGGGGTGGATGGTCGTTTGTCGTTCGCGGCTTGATGGATTGGCCGGATAGCGGCACACCGGGAGCGAACGACTAACGACTAATGACTAGCGACTATCGACGTTCTGACTCGTCTGCGATCACGGGCGCTGAAAGTCTACGATCACGACCGTCTGGAAGGCCTGCGCTTTTCCATCACGGACGTAGGGCCGATAGCGCCACTGCTTCACAGCTTGAATGGCGGCGGTCGCCAGGGTAGCGTTTCCCTCGACCAATCGCAGGCCCTGAACCTTGCCGTCCTCATCAACCACGGCCTTGAGGACAACCGTGCCTTGGGTCGCACCCGAGCGCGCTTCGACGGGATATTTCGGCGGAACGCTCTGGGCCAGCCGTTTTTCCGCGCCCTTGGAAGAAAGAATAACCGCGCTGCGTTCCCCGGGCAGTTGACTGTCGGGCGAAGCCGCAGCGGCCGTGTCTTTCTTACTGTTTTCGGGCTTGGTCACGTCGGGTTTGTCACCGGCCTTGTTACCCTCAGGTTTTGTGGCAGCCGGCGCGACTGAGGTTGCGGCGGCCGTTGCCGGTGGCGCAACAGCCGCGCTCGGAGTCACACCCGGCTGTAACGGAACAGTCGCGCTGGCCAACGGAGTTGGTGAATCGGTTGTTGAAACTGTAGCGGGGAGTGTCGCTTTCGATGTTGTTTGATCCGAATCGGTTGGCGATTCCGGCTTAGGTGCCAGGGTTGTGGCCGGAGCCCGTTGAGGCGAGGACTTAGCGGAATTTTGTGCCGGAG
>DATFVD010000259.1:0-5485 GCA_035260505.1 Terriglobales bacterium | reverse complement strand
GCAGGAGCACGAGTTCGAACCCATCGGCAGCAACAAGGCGGTGAAAGTGAACGTGCGGATCCTTGCCGCCACCAACCGGAATCTTGAGGAGGATGTGCGTACCGGGAAATTCCGTTCCGACCTTTTGTACCGCCTAAACGTGTTCCCGATCCACATCCCGCCGTTACGCGAGCGCCGTCAGGACATACCGATGTTGGTCGCGTTTTTAGTCCAGACATTCGCCCAGAAATTAGGCAAGAGCGTGACGCAGGTGCTCGAGGGTACCATGCGGCGCTTGGTGGAGTATTCGTGGCCTGGCAACATCCGCGAATTGCAAAACGTAATCGAACGCGGGGTCATCCTGTCGCCTGGCAATCTTTTCTTTTTAGATCGTGAGTGGCCCGGCACGGCGTGCCTCGACGGCGGCGGGATCATCTCGCTTACAGGCGAGGTTGCGTCGGCGCCCACAGCCTTCGGCGCCGCCGAGTCGATTGCTTCTAGTGCTCCATCCAGTTCTTCCACTTCCTCCGCAGCAAGCTCTTCGTTGCGAGAAGCCGAGCGCCGGCACATTGAAGCTGCGCTGGCCGCTAGGAACTGGGTTATCGAAGGCGAGAAAGGCGCCGCTAGGATGTTGGACGTTCACCCGAATACGTTACGCAGCCGCATGAAAAGGCTGAACATTCAGAGGCCCTGCGGAGTGCCTGCTGACGGCGCGCCGGCGTACGGGGGCACAAGCTCTTCTTAGAGGAAAACATCATCGATCTTTGAACGCACTGTCCTCAACTCTCAATGAGCGGCCCCGGGCTGTGAAGTTCGTTCTCCAACGGCCACACTAATCTTGCTTCAAGCCGCGGGGGGCCACGGTTTCCTGCCCTCCATCACGCTGGCCGTCGCCGCTTCGTGGGCCCAACCACGAAATCTCGTGGTCACGTAGTTGGTCCGGGCCTGCACCACGAAATGTAGTGGTCGCCAGAAACTTCGTTATCTGCCAACTCTCGTCGTCTGAATGGATTAGCGTTTGTGATGAGCTCGGTTGCCTCTGGCACGCCGCTTGCCCTTGAAAGAAGCGCAATCAGGTTTTTAGACCGATGCTTCGAATCACAGAGACCGACGTCACGGTTGACGGAACCAAATTGCGTCTCGACGGCAAGCTGGCGGGACCTTGGGTACCTGTATTAAGGCTGCTGTGCGATCGAATTCTGGCGAAAGGTCAACAGATTCAAGTCGATTGCAGCGGCGTTTCTTCGCTCGATAGCGACGGGATAGCGCTTTTGCAAAGGTTGCAAGGAGAGGGAGTCACCTTGGTCAACTGCTCACTCTTCATAAAGCTGCGGTTGGCAAAAGAATAGGGAGAGGCGATGAAGAGGGCCATATGAAGACAATCCGCTTTTTAGTTTTCCGTGCGTTGCTGCTTGTCGCGTTCATCATGAGTTATCTCTATTTTTTGTACGGGCAGGAACGCGGGCATGTCGTTCCTATCGTGCGCAACGTCGCGTGGAACGACCTCGTAACTCAGATCAAATACATGCCGGATGATTCGCCGCAAGAGTCCCTGTTCAAAGAGGTTCTCGTCATTCAGAAGTTCCTCAGCAAACATTCGACCGAAGAGAGCGTAACAGACTATGACATTGCCGTCTTTGGAGCCATCGACCAGGTCCGTGCCCGCTTGCAAAAAGCCGATAAGGACTTGGAAACGATCAGGAAGGAGTTGTCCTACAAGGAACAGGAAGCAAAGCGCGGGAGGTAATCCATGGGGCGGAAGCCCATCTTCTACGCCGGTCAGTGCCATCGGCGCGTTGTCTCGGCGGAACATTTCGTACGTTGCACGTTCCCCTTTCGAGGGATGTTCTTGTTGTCCCGTCGAAGGCTTCGCAGGAATTCGTGGTTGCGGCTTCACACTCCACCGCGCCAACTGGCACCAATTGTACCCGGGGGCTATCAACGACTCGCACAGCTGCCGATTCGCGCCAGGGAGCATCGCATGGGGGTCTTAACCATTCGTTCGCAGACTTTGACCGGGATCAGATCGGATCCTGTTCGCATTGCCCGGTTGCACAATGAGCAGAAGTTGGTGGCGGCGGCAAAGTGCGGGGACGCAGCAGCCTTCGACCAACTCTTCCAACCCATAGGCAAGAGAACGTTCCAAATCGTATATCGCATTACGCGAAATCGAGAAGATGCTGAAGATGCTTTGCAGGATTCCTTGCTACGCGCGTTTCTTCACATAAAAGCCTTTGAGACCAGATCGGGCTTCTCCTCCTGGTTCACGAGCATCGCAATCAATTCGGCGCTGATGATTTTGCGGAAAAAGCGGAATTCTTTTGAAATCCCCACGGGTGGTTCTGGCAATCCGGACGCGATCGGACGCCATTGGGAAGCAGCGGACCACGCTCCGAATCCCGAAAGACATTGCTTGCAGAAAGAGCGGGAAAGAATTCTACGAAGAGCAATCCGCGCGCTGCGGCCTTCGATCCGAGGGGTCATTGAGATGCAGCAGTTGCAAGAACACTCGATGAAGGAAACAGCGCGCATGATGGGCATAACGGTCGCTGCCGCCAAGGCGCGACTGTTTCAGGCCAGGGCAGCGCTTCGCAAAAACGCGGGCCTAAAGGCGATCGCAAAAACAACACGCAATTCTGAGAGGAACTAAGAAATGTCAAGACTGCCGGCAATCCAACCACAAGCAGCCACAGGCAAGGCGAAGGAGTTGCTTGATGCAGTGCAGGCCAAACTCAAGATCACGCCCAATATGACAAGGGTCATGGCCAACTCCCCGGCAGTGCTGGAGGCGTATCTCTCCTTCAGTGGCGCACTGGGGCATGGAGCCTTGGATGGAAGGCTGCGCGAAGCGATCGCTCTGGAAGTTGGCGAACAGAATTCGTGTCAGTACTGCGTATCCGCTCACGCGGCGATCGGCAAAATGACCGGTCTGTCTGACTCCGAAATCCAACAAGCTCGGGAAGCGAGGTCCGCTTCCTCGAGGAATGCCGCCGCACTTCAATTCGCGCGCGAATTGGTTGCAAAAAGGGGACGCGCTACGGACGGGGACGTGGAGGCTGTGCGGCGCGCAGGCTTCTCGGATGGTGAAATCGCCGAGATCATCGCGCACGTGGCCCTGAATATTTTCACAAACTATTTCAACAACACGGCGGAAGTGGAAGTCGACTTCCCCAAGATTTCCCCGCGGCAAAGCGCCTAGGATCGAGACGGTGCAGGGAGTCGGATCCGCGCTCTGGCAGCGCTACGAGTGGTCAGGAGCAGGAATGAGGTGGAACGTGGAGAACAACGAGATGGAATTGGTTCATCAGGCGTGCAGGGGAGACAGAGAAGCTTACTGGCGTCTCGTGCAGCCGCACTTGCGTGCGGTGCTTTCGATAGCCCGGACGATTCTGACGAACTCGGCCGATGCTGAAGAAGTTGCTCAGGAGGCGGTACTAAGAGCGCGCTCCAATATCCAGGGATTTCGCGGGCAGGTGAAATTCAGCACATGGTTGATCCAGATAACGATCAACGAAGCTCGGAACAGACTTCGACAGGACCGGAGACAAGAACTGTCCCAGGCGTTGGACGAGCGGCAAACGGATAATGGCAACGCGTATGTACCGAAAGATTTCACAGACTGGCGCGAAATGCCGTGCGCAGCGCTTGAGCGCAAGGGGATGCGAGACGCTTTACAGCAAGCACTCGCGTCTCTGCCGCAAGACCGCCGCGAAGTCTTCACGCTGAGAGACGTCGCGCACCTGAGCATCGACGACATAGCGCAAGTGCTTGGGCTTACAGTAAGGAACGTCAAAGTGCAGCTCGTGGCGGCGCGACTACAGATGCGAGACGCCGTTGCGCCAGGCTTTAACGGCAGTTGATGGAAGGCCAAGGGCGAGTATCAGAGGGCAGGTAAGTAACGGAGCCGGTTAGCGGAGGCCCTTCGCCGCGGCTCCGACATCCAATCTCGGCGCGAACCCGTACTTGAGGATAGACGCCGTGAAAAGAACATTTCTTACTGAATTCGTTTTATTGCTTGCGGGCTGGTGCGTCTGGCGCGCAGACCTCAACGTCAAGCGCCGCGCATCGCGAAAGCCACCTAAACTGGCGCCCGTGGTCCGATGCGGTCTTCGCGGAAGCCAAGCGCGACCGCCGTTTCGTGTTGCTCGATCTTGAGGCTGTTTGGTGCCACTGGTGCCATGTAATGGACGCCAACACCTACAGCGACCCGCACGTCATAAGGCTGCTGCAAGAACATTACATCACGGTCAAGGTGGACCAGGACGCCCGGCCGGATCTGTCGAACCGCTACGAGGAATACGGCTGGCCAGCGACAGTCATTTTCGATGGCGCCGGCCACGAGATTGTCAAACGCCAGGGCTATCTTGCGCCAGATGAAATGGCGTCAATGCTTCAAGCTGTCATCGACGATCCCACGCCGGGACCGTCGGTCCAACCCGAGCGCAAGCTGGAATTGCCCGAACAGCCGCTGCTGACCTCCGCGCTCCGCCAGCAGTTGATCCAGAATTTCTTCGCCGGTTATGACAATGAACACGGCAGTTGGGGCACGGACCAGAAATTTCTCGACTGGGATTCGGTGGAATACGCGATGGATCTCGCTCGTCTGAAGAATGACGCGCGCGCGGAGCACATGGCCCGCCAGACTCTCGCCGAGCAGCTCCACCTGCTGGATCCGGCGTGGGGCGGCGTCTACCAATACTCGACCGACGGTGACTGGAACTCGCCGCATTTCGAGAAAATCATGCAAATGCAGGCGGAGAACCTGCGAATCTATTCCCTGGCGTACGCGCAATGGCGCGACCCACAGTACCTTCACGCCGCACAGGAGATTCAACGCTACCTCAGGACATTTCTCACATCGCCCGCCGGCGCTTTCTATACCAGCCAGGATGCCGACCTCGTTGACGGTAAGCACAGCGCCGATTACTTCGCGCTAAACGATGCGCAGCGCCGCAAGCTTGGCATTCCGCGAATCGATAAGCATATCTATGCGCGCGAGAACGGCTGCGCCGTCAACGGGCTTGTCACGCTCTATGCAGCCACTGGCGATCGCGCCACGCTCGATGAGGCCGTCCGGGCCACGCGCTGGGTGCTTGCCAATCGCTCGCTTCCAGGAGGCGGCTTCCGTCACGGGTCAGCCGATGGGTCGGGCCCTTATTTGGGCGACACAATTGCCATGACACGGGCGTTCCTCACGCTCTATGGTGCAACAGGCGATCGCGAATGGCTCGCTCACGCGCGAGAAGCGGTGGGCTTCGTCACGAAGAATTTCCGCGATCCAAAGGGCGTTGGCTTTCTCACCGCGAGGCCCGCGGGTCACAGCGGTTCGCCGCATCCCCAACGCGATGAAAACGTGACGGTCGCGCGCACCGCGAATCTCCTCTTCCATTACACGGGCAGTGCAGAATACGAACAGCTCGCCAAAGACGCCATGCGCTACCTGGCCGCGAAGCCGGTCGTCGATCGTCTTCCGGCGTCCAGCGCACTCCTCGCCGATCTGGAGATA
>DATFVD010000258.1:0-3557 GCA_035260505.1 Terriglobales bacterium | reverse complement strand
AATCCGGCGCCGGGGTACACGATTTACTGAGCGGAGAGATTCGACGGTTTGGGTTTCGCGCGCGTTTCCGCCTGGGTAATCACGAATACAGAAAGAATGGTGATCGCCGGGTCCACCGGATGCCGGTATCGCGCGTGCGGGAATACGACGTAATACACCAGGGGATAGAGCAGCAAGAGCCAGAAGAAAAGCCAGGCATGCGGGCGTTTTTGGCGCAGCGCCAGCAGCAAGCCAAATAACGTCAGCAGCGACGAGGCGGCGAACAGTGAATTTTTCAGCGGTTCAAGCCACGCGGGTCGCACGTCGCGCGGCACGCCGTACCAGTAGTAAACAAACTTCCGGAGACTGATGACGGCGAAGCGTCCGGGATTTGCTTCGATCCACGCGACCGCCTCGTCTTTCCGCGCCCGAACATAAGCCAGTTCGCCCATTTGAACGTATCGGTGAAACTCGGCCACGTCGTGCACGGGATGAAGATAGTACTGCCAGGTGCCGTCAGCATACGGACCATTACCCATGCGTAGTTCGGCGCCGAAGTTTGTCCGCAAAAAGACGGGCTGGCCGAAGATGCGCTCGTTGCGCACCAGCCAGGGAGTGACGAGCACAAGAAAAATCAGCGAAGCCAGCAGCACGCCGGCGAGAGAGCGGCGGCCGGCGCGCCATCGGCGGTACCAGCCATAAAGTCCAGACGCGGGTAGGAACGACAGGAGCGACGGGCTGTTGATCGCTGCCACTCCCCAGAGCAATCCGAAGCGCAGCCACGGTTTCACACCGTCCGTGTCTTCCATGGAGACTGCCAGCCAGAAAATCGTCGTGATCAGCAGCGCTGAGAGGCTGGTTTCCCACATCCACTTGATGTCCCAATAGATGACGTAGGGGAACAGGGCCCATGTCCAGGCGGAGGCCACGGCGACGGTTTCGCCGAACGAACGGCGCGCGACTAGAAAAATGGGAATGCAGGTGAGCGCCGACCACAGGCTATTGATGGTGAGCAGCACGAACGCGGAAGCATGCGAGTAAATTCCAAAGATCTTGAATACGCCCGCCATCAAGTACGGCGTCAGCGGTGGCTCCCATGCAGTGGGGCCGGTGGGAGTCTGAAAGGGATTGGCGAAGCCGTGGCCCGAGGCGATGGAGGCGGCGATACGCCCCATCTCCCATCCGAAGCCGAAATTGTCCTCGGTGGTGCGGACTCTGTAGGTATGCATCACGACGATGCACAGCACGCGCACGCCGAATGCAATGCCCACCATCCACGGGAGCGAGGAACGGACGCGCGACCAGGCTCCAAACGATGGGGGTTTGGGGCTAACCACGGGCAGGCCGGCGGTCGACATTATGTGCGGGCATTGTGCGCTGAACGTGAAGATTGTGCGATTCAGTTGTAAACGAGGTTCGCAAAAGGCGCAAACTGGCGCACACCCAGCATTCGTCTCGTCCGTCCGCGGCCTTTCGTGATCGTCCTTTCGTGAACGTGCGGCGCGCAGGCGCGAAATTGACAGTGGTCTTCGCCGTCTCTAGACTTTGGCTCGCGGCGCGGTGGGCGTATTCTTACAGTACGAGGCGTCATGAGCTGGCTCCAGAACAAGTTCGAAAAGAATTTCATGATCTCGACGGTGGACTATGTCTTCAACTGGGCGCGCAAGTCGGCGCTCTGGCCGATGACGTTTGGGCTGGCGTGCTGCGCCATCGAGATGATCGCGTCTTCGACCGCGCGGTTCGATATCGCGCGTTTTGGGTCGGAAGTGTTTCGGCCCAGCCCGCGGCAGGCTGATCTGATGATCGTTTCCGGCACCGTGACGCTGAAGATGGCTCCGGTGGTGAAGAGAATTTATGAGCAGATGCCCGAGCCGAAGTGGGTGATTTCGATGGGCGCGTGCTCGTCCGTCGGCGGGCCGTTCAATACCTATGCGGTGCTGCAGGGCGTTGACCGGATCGTGCCGGTGGATGTGTATGTGATCGGTTGCCCGCCGCGTCCAGAGAATTTGTTTTACGCGCTGCTCAAGCTGCAGGACAAGATCGACACCATGACGCTCGCCAAGCGGCCCACGGAAGTGCGGCTGGAAGAGAATATGATGGAGAACTTCAAGCGGCAAGTGATGGTGGCGCAGACGATGGAGCCGAAATAGCATTCAGCATTCAGCCGTCAGCTTTCAGTTAGACCACCGCTGTATACTTCTTGTCATCCCGAGCGGAGCGAGGGATCTCATTCTGCTCAGCTTTTAAAGCGATGCCATTCATCAAACTCGCCTCTCAATCCGAACTCCCCGCCGACAATGAAGCCAAGGAATTCCCTTGCGGCGACAAGACCATCTGCGTTGCCAACGTGAATGGCGAAGTCAGCGCCATGGATAACGTCTGCTTGCACCGCGGAGGGCCGCTTGGGCAGGGCATGATCTCGGGAGGGAAGGTCGTTTGTCCATGGCATGGGTGGGAATGGGATCCGAAGACGGGGCAGGCTGGGACGCCGGGGGCTAAGGTGGCGGTGTATCCGGTTAAGATTGAGGGTGGGGATGTGCTGATCGAGATCTAGTCGGATCGCGTAGCCCCGGACGCATTCGTCCGGGGTGGCGACCGACTGGCCGCTTGCTGTGCCGGGCTTCGCCCGGCGGCGCGGACGAATGCGTCCGCCGCTGCGCGAGCTCTTTTATCTCAGCAGTTTCACAAACTGCCCCGGCTGCCCTTCGAATCCCGGAAACACCGTCCTCAAATCCTTATTCCCCAGGTACTGCAAAACGACTTCGCTGAGCACCAGCCTGAAGTCCGTTGTCACCGCCAGGTCGCGTCCTTCGTATAGCAGCGACTGATCAAGCCCCGGCCAGCGGCCATAGACTTTGCCGCCTTTTACCGGGCCGCCCAGAACGAACATTACGTTGGCGTGGCCGTGGTCGGTGCCGCGGTTCCCATTTTCACGGGCTGTCCGGCCGAATTCGGACATGGTTACTACGACTGTGTCTTCTCCCAGGTCGCCTAGGTCGGTCCAGAAAGCGGCTATCGATTGCGAGAAATCTCCGAGCACGTTGGCGATCTGTCCCTGGGTGCTGCCTTCGTTGACATGGTGGTCCCAGCCGCCGATGTCGGCGAATGCCACCTGCATTCCCAGGTTCGCTTTGATCAGTTGCGCTAGCTGCTTCAGGCTGTCGCCGAAGCGTCCGCGCGGATAATTTGCGTTGGCTGCGGGCGTGTAGTGCGCGGGATCGGCGGCCTTCAGCGTCTTGACGGCGTCGAAGGTTTCTTGTCCCGTGCCGTGCAACACGGTGTCGACCGAGCGGTCGTACATGGCTTCGAAGGTATTCGACATCGGAGCCGCGTTCGGATTTTTCCCGCCGACGGAAAAGTCGTTGAGATTATTGACCGCCACCGCCGGCTCTTTGCCGGAGAGAATGCGCGGCAGTGATGGGCCTAGCGCAATCGCGCGGAAGGCCGACTTGCCGGGCTTGCTATCGGCTGGAAGCTCATGCAGCGTGCGGTTCAGCCAGCCGTCGTCGGTGACTTTCACGCCGGGCGTGCCGGACTCCATGAAGTCCTGCGCATCGAAATGCGAGCGCGTCGGGTCC
>DATFVD010000257.1:0-3582 GCA_035260505.1 Terriglobales bacterium | reverse complement strand
ACGTCTGGCGAGGGCGGGTGCCCCACGTGTCGGGGTTACACGTGGGTCTTCGCTTTTCTCTGCGCTTCCGCTAGTCGACGGGATCAATCGTGATCAGCCCAGCCTGCCCTTTCTCGTAAGAAAGAAAACTACTCCACATCCGTGCGCCTGGATTCCTCACCAAACCGCGCTTCACGGGATTGGCATGCATGTACTCCAATTTTTCTCGTACTTTGTAACTGCTGTACACGTTGAAGTCATAAAAGCGTGCTTGCCAGAAACGCGGCAATCCCAAACCATCGTTCATGAAGGGCAACCGGAACTGCCCGCTGGCGGCTTTGCGTTTTTTCCTACGCAAATCTCGCGAAACTCGCTGTTTGAGCGCCTTCAGCATCACCGAAGGTGTCGATTTCGGTGGCTCGCTGATCAGCAGGTGCACGTGATCGGGCATGACTACATAACCCACCAGCAAAAACTTGTAGCGTTCGCGAATCGCTCCCAGCGCGCACAAACAAGTTTCGTGCGCGAATCGTTCTCAGCAGCGGCAACCGGCGATAACAACTGAAGGTGACAAAGTGCAGATCGCCGCGCCCGTAATAGCGTTTCAGATTCCTGGGCATGAGCAGCCACCAAGAGCCCACGTGTAACCCCGACACGTGGGGCACCCAGAGTCGCCGTATGCTAACTCCATCGGCAGCGCAGTGGTATCCTCCCGCCATGGATTCAGTGGCGCAAGAAACTCAGAATCCCGTCTGGGCCACCCGCCAAGAATCACCCAGTAGTGCCTGGAGGAAATGACCACGCCGGGGAACTTCCGTCTATACTGTGGCGTCTATCGAGAGTTATCCTACATTCTGGGGAAGGTTTTGGATGCGCGATCTGCTGAACGGTATCCACCACGCTGTCCGCCAGTTAAAGAAGTCGGCAGGGCTGACGACAATTGTGATCATCACGCTGGCGCTCGCGATCGGCGCCAACACCACCATTTTCAGCATTGTAGATGCCGTGATGCTACGACCACTCCCCTACGCTCAGCCGCAGGAGTTGGTCGAAGTTCAGAGGACCAATCGCGGAATAGTCGAGCCAAGTGCGGTATCCTATCCGGAGTTCTTCGACTGGCGGCTGCAGAACCACACTCTCGATCATTTGGTTTCCTACCATGACAAGACATTCACCCTGACCAGCGTAGCGCGGGCAGAGCAGTTGGACGGGGAGGTCGTCTCCTGGGATTTGCTTCCCATGCTCCGTATCAATCCGGAACTGGGCCGGGGATTCACGGAGCAGGAAGAAAAACGGGGCACACGCGTTGCCCTCATCAGTCATTCCTTATGGGAATTGCAATTTGCGGCGGACAAGTCGGTTTTGGGCCGCAGTATCAGCCTTAGCGGGACGCTTTACACCATCATCGGAGTGATGCCTTCATCGTTCCGTTTTCCCATTGACCAGCCACTCAAAAGCGTGTGGACGACACTGGCTGTGGACGACGATCCCAGCAATGGAACGCCGGCGGTCGCTAACCGCAGTTTGCATTGGCTGAACGTGCTAGGCAGGCTGAAGCCCGGAATCGCGGTCGCGCAGGCCGATCAGGACCTGAAGGTGATTGCCGCCCACTTGGCGAGGGAGGATCCCGACACGAATAGGCAGCAAATTTCAGCCAGGGTCGAGACCTACCTGGCAGCCGTGCTGGGCGACACGCGACCCCTGCTCGTGGTAGTGCTGGGCGCTGTAGCGCTGGTCCTGCTGATTGCCTGTGGCAACATCGCCAACCTCCTGCTGGTGCGGGTGCGCGACCGTCAGCGGGAAATTGCTCTGCTTTCCGCACTTGGCGCCGGCAGAGGCAGAATCATATGGCAGTTCCTGGCGGAGAGTTTGACGCTTGGTGTGGCGGGCGGTCTCGCAGGCTGCGGATTGGCTTTTTTGTGCACGCCAGCGGCACTCCGGCAGTATTCCCCGCGGTGCTGACGCCGGAGTGAATTTGACGGTCCTTGGTTTTGCGCTTCTGGTCTCGTTGGCTTCGGGGTTGATCTGCGGGATTTTTCCAGCCGTAACAGCCTCGAGGATCGATCTGGTTTCGACACTGAAGGAGGGCGGGACCGGGCATAACCGGTTCCGCTCGGCGGTGATCGTAGGACAGACGGCGCTCGGGATCATGCTGACCGCCAGCGCAGGACTACTCATCACCAGCTTCGTGAATCTCACGCATAGGGATAAGGGTTTCAACCCCGATCACCTATTGACGTTCCTCTTCCAGTTGCCTAACAACCAGTACAAAGATAAATATCCGCAGTTCTACCAGCGATATTTTGAGAAGCTGCGCGCGCTACCTGGTGTGCAATCGGTAGGTGGCTCAAGGGGTACTGCCCATGACCACCGGAAATCTCATTATCAGCTTCGAGAACCCGGAGCGCCCGGTCCTCCAGGGGCGGAAGCCCCGCGCCGAACTTACGCCGGTTTCGACCGGCTACTTCCGCTCGATACAGGTTCCGCTGCTCGAAGGCCGCGAGTTCACGGACGGTGATGATATGAGCTCGTCGCAGGTCATGATCGTAAGCCAGGCGTTCGCACAGAACTACTTTCCGGGAGAGGATGCGCTCGGGAAGAAACTGAAGCCGAACGCAGATAATGGAACGCCGGGTGGTCCGCCCTGGCGTGAGATCATCGGGGTTGTGGGCAACGTTCTACATTCAGCTACGCAGCACGAGATGCTTCCGACGATATATCTTCCGGCGAGTCAACTTCCGAACTGGTGCTGCCTGTATTCGGTCGTGCGCACGTCGTTAGATCCGATGAGCCTCGAGCCTGCGGTACGGCATCTCGTCTCCTCCATGGATGGTGATATTCCGGTCACACAGGTGCGGACAATGCGGGACTTGCTCTCTCTGCAGCTCTCTCAGCCGCGCTTCGCCATGGTTCTGGTCGGCGCATTTGCCGGGCTGGCACTCATTTTGACCGTTGTAGGCCTGTACGGCGTGATGATGTACTCGGTCTCACGGAGGACGCGGGAGATTGGCGTTCGTCTGGCCCTCGGAGCGCAGCGAAGCACGGTATTGACGATGGTGTTGCGTGATGCTGCGATTCACCTATTGACAGGTACTGCAATCGGCCTTACGGCGACTGTTGCGTCTGCTTCCTTGCTCACAACGATGTTGTACGGCACAGGATCTCGCAACCCACAGGTGTTGGTGGCAGGTTGTATTGTGGTAGCGCTGACAGGCCTTCTAGCAGCTTTTGTGCCAGCTCTGCGCGCCGCCGCGGTCGAGCCGATGCAGGCACTCCGAACGGATTAGCGGCGCTTGGTTTTTCGAGAGTTGATTCCACGTCCGGCCTTCTCAGTTGCAAAGATCCCGCCTGGTCGCAATGTGTTTACCCCCCCGCTGCGGCTCGGATACCGGGCATGGAAACGGCGCTGTTGGGGTGGAATCCAACGGTACACGCGAGATCGGAGCGGGTTATGAGCTGGAGTTCGGGGACGAATTCGGACGAATTCGGGAATTCGGGGGAATTCGGGGACAGACGGGACGTTTCCTGAATCTTGTCTTCGGCTCGTCGCCGTTCGCTGCTCCTAATGCCGTTCGCCTCCGAAATTCGACCATTCGCTGCTTT
>DATFVD010000256.1:0-6391 GCA_035260505.1 Terriglobales bacterium | reverse complement strand
TCGTCTGGCGCGCGAAATTGGCGTGGATATCCACAGCGTGCCCGGGAGCGGTCCGGGCGGGCGCATCAGTGAAGACGATGTGAAACTGTGCGCCAAGAATGCTCTGGCAGCGGCAGTCGCTGCGGCACAGGCTCCGAGCGGAAGCTACGCCGAACCTGAACTTCCCGACTTCGCCAAGTGGGGCAAAACGGAGCGGGTTTCGATGCGCGGGGTACGGCGCAAAACCGCTCAGCACCTCCGTCAGGCATGGAACACGATTCCGCATGTCACGCAGCAGGATCGCGCCGACATCACCGAACTCGAACAGTTGCGCGCCAAGTTCGCGCCGCGAGCGGAAGAAGCTGGCGGCAAGATGACCGTCACGGCGATCGCGCTGAAAGTCTGCGCGTCGGCTCTGAAAGTCTTTCCTCAGTTCAATGCATCGATTGATATGGCGAAGGAAGAGATCATCTACAAGCAGTACATCAGCATCGGCGTTGCCGTGGACACCGATCGCGGACTGCTGGTGCCGGTCATTCGCGACGTGGACAAGAAAAATATTGTCGAGCTGGCGGCGGAGATGACGCAGCTCTCGAAGAAAGCGCGCGACAAAAAGCTCGCTCCCGAGGAGATGCAAGGCGGCACATTTACTATCACCAATCTCGGCGGAATCGGCGGCACGGGTTTCTCTCCGATCGTGAATCATCCGGAAGTCGCGATCCTGGGTCTTTCACGTTCACGGATGGAGCCGGAGTGGGTGAACAACAAATTCGAGCCGCGCTTGATTCTGCCGCTCTCACTCTCGTACGATCACCGGTTGATCGATGGCGCCGATGCCGCGCGTTTCCTGCGTTGGATCGCGGAGGCGTTCGAGCAGCCGTTCCTGCTTTCGGTTCAGGGATAGGGAACGTTTGGATAGCGGGAGTCTCAGTCGGAGAATCTTATGGCTGAAAGCGGTGAACACTTCTACGTTTATGTATATATCGATCCGCGAAACTTCGAGCGTTTTTACTACGGCAAGGGTCGAGGCTTCAGGCAGTTCTCACACCTCTTAGATGCCACGGACTGCGAGAAAACGACAAAGATCAATGAGATACGGAAAGAGGGACTAGAGCCAATAATACGAGTCGTCGCTAAGGGACTGACCGAAGAACAAGCCCTGCTGGTTGAGAAAACGCTAATTTGGCATTCTCACGGACTTGCGAACGTTGCGACCGGTCACTTCAGTGGCAAGTTCCGACCGCCCAACACTCTCCATCGAAAACTCCCCGACTTCGATTACCCAAACCAAGTGCACTATTTCAATGTCGGTGACGGCAAGCATCGATGCTGGGAAGATAACGTGACGTACTGTTATTTGGGGGCTGGTCAAGGCAAGAAATTCAGGGAGGAAATCAGAGGGCTACATCTAGGAGACATTGTAGTCGCCCGCATAAATAAAGTCGGTTACGTCGGGATCGGTAAAGTAATGTCGGAGGCGACCCCCGCGAGGGATTTTCGAGTCCCTAAATTTGCAATGAGTGAACATGCTCGAGGAAAACTGCTGATTGACATGGGGCTTAAGACCGCCGTTGGCGACAATTTAGACGACGACATCCTTAGTGAGTACATGGTTGCAGTTAAGTGGATAGGGACGGTAGGTCGCGACAAAGCATACTGGAAGAAAAATGCGAAGCTCTTTGCGCCAAGGGGATCAACCCGCGCCAGTCTTGCCCGTCAAACAAAAACGATCGATTATGTCCAGCGCTGCTTTGGCGTCAATATCGAGCAACTGGCGAATGAAAAAGAAGAAAACCTATTTCAAGGATAAAAGAATAAATGTCGAACACTCCAAATCTCCGTGTGGCTGTAATCGGCGGTGGTCCTGGCGGATACGCCGCTGCATTCCTCGCTGCTGACCTGGGCATGAAAGTTACGTTGATCGATCCCGAAATAAACCCCGGCGGTGTCTGCCTTTATCGTGGCTGCATCCCTTCCAAGGCCCTTCTGCATGTGGCCAAACTGCTCGAAGAGGCCGAGCAGGCCAAGAATTGGGGCATCGAATTCGGCGAGCCCAAAGTTGATCTCAACAAACTCCGGGGATGGAAAGAAAGCGTCGTCACCAAGCTGACCGGCGGACTTGGGCAGCTCTCGAAACAGCGCAAGGTCGAGTTCGTGCAAGGTAAAGCGGCGTTCGTGAATTCCACCACCGTGAAAGTTACAAAAACCGCCGGCGGCAAAGAAGAAGAGAACCTGACTTTCGACCGCATCATCATTGCAACGGGATCGCGTCCGACCGTCGTGCCGAGCCTCAAGCTCGACAGCCCGCGCCTCATGGACTCGACCAGCGCTCTCGATCTTCCCGACATTCCAAAAACGCTGCTCGTCATCGGCGGCGGCTACATCGGATTGGAATTGGGATCGGTGTATGCCACGCTCGGCACCAAGGTGACTTGCGTCGAAATGATGCCCGGCTTGCTGCCCGGCGCCGACCGCGACCTGGTGCTGCCCCTGCACAAGCGTCTCGAAAAGCTTTTCTTTTCGATCCTGCTGAATACCACGGTGAAGTCGCTCAAGGACGAGAAGACCGGCATCCGTGTCACGCTCGAAGGTCCAAACGTGAAAGAAAAAGAGCAGGTATTCGATCGCGTGCTGATGTCGGTCGGACGCCGGCCGAATTCCGAGATTCCTGGCCTCGATAAGACCAAAGTCAAAGTCAACCAGAAGGGATTCATAGAAATCAATGACCAGAGGCAGACTGCCGATCCCACGATCTACGCCATCGGCGATGTAGCCGGCGAACCGATGCTGGCGCACAAGGCAATGCATGAGGGACGTACCGCCGTGGAAGCCATCGCCGGACACAAAGTTGCTTTTGAACCGAACGCAATTCCCGCGGTCGTCTTCACCGATCCTGAGATCGCCTGGGCTGGACTGACCGAAACTCAGGCCAAAGAACAGGGACGCGAGATCACCATCGCCAAGTTCCCATGGGCCGCTTCGGGGCGCGCCGTCACGCTCGACCGGCCCGAAGGTCTTACCAAGCTGCTCATCGATCCGAAGACGGAGCGCGTGCTCGGCGTCGGCATTGTGGGCGCTGGAGCAGGCGAACTGATCGCCGAAGGCGTGCTGGCCATCGAAATGTGCGCCTTGGCGGCGGATGTTGGCATGACGATCCATCCGCACCCAACGCTATCGGAAACGATGATGGAATCAGCGGAAGTTTTCTATGGACAGGCCACCGACATCTATCGTCCGAAGAGGTAGCGCCATACAGTGGAGCGACGGGCGTCTCGCCCGTCCAGATAGACTTGGCCCTAGCTGGGAGCATCGCGGCGGGGACGCCCGGCTCTCCACTTAATGGATTGTCGATGAAAAAATTGGTCTTGTTGGTTCTTGTCGGTTCTCTTTCTCTTCATGGAGCGAGGGCCCAGTCTGTGACCAGTCTGCTGCAGGGTCGGACCCAGGCTCAGGAACCGGCTCCCGTGTCCGCCGATCCGCTGGAACGAGAGACGCCTTCCGGAACCGTGCTTGGGTTCCTGCAAGCCGCGCAGTTCGGAAATTACAAGACCGCCTCCGATTACCTGCAGATAAGCGCCGCGCGCCGGCAGTCCCAGGGCCCCGACTTAGCCGAGAAGCTGAAGGTGCTCATGGATCGCGCCTTCGTAACCGGCCTGCGCCGGCTGAGCACGCGTCCCGAAGGCAATTCGGAGTACGGCACGCCCGATCAGCAAACCATCGGCACTTTTTCCAGTGGCGATACGGAGATTCCCGTCGTCCTTGTGCGGGTCAGCGATCCGAACTCAGGAAAAATCTGGCTCTTCTCCGCCGAGACGCTCAGCAAAGTTCCTGAGTTGTATGACAACATCAAGGCTCACCAGGTCGAAAATAAACTCCCTCGAAAACTGGTGCAGAACGCGTTTCTCGGGATGCCGCTCTGGCAATGGCTGGCGCTCCTCGCCGCGATTCCAGTGGCGTTCGCGATCGGCTGGGTGGTGGTCCTGCTACTGGCCGTTCCGCGCGGGCTTTGGCTCAAGCTTAGAAATCGTCCCAACCTGTACCCCTACCGCCGCCTGTCCACGCCACTGCTGGTCTTATGCAGCGCGCTCGCTCATCGCGTGATTGCCGCCTACCTCGGCCTGCCGCTGCTGCCGCGTCTTTATTACTTCCGCGTCATCGCCGTTCTCATCACTATCGGCTTCTTCTGGTTTCTGCTCCGCGCCGCCAGCCTCACCATGCAACGCCTGCGGACTCATGCCATCAGCGCGGGCCGCACCGGCACGGGAAGCCTGATGGTGTTAGGTGAGCGGCTGGTCAAGGTATTGGTGCTGATCGCCGCCGTGCTGGCCACGCTCGGGACACTGGGCTTCAACCTGACCACTGTGCTGACCGGGCTTGGCATCGGCGGCATTGCCATCGCATTCGCCGCGCAGAAGACACTCGAGAATCTTTTCGGCGGAGTTTCCGTCCTGGCCGACGAAGTCATTCGCGTGGGCGATTTTTGCCGCTTTGGCGATCGCGTCGGAACCGTGGAAGATATCAGCCTGCGCTCCACCCGCATTCGCACTCTCGAACGCACCGAGCTTTCCATTCCCAATGGCTCGCTCGCCACCATGAACATCGAAAACTTTACCCGTCGCGACAAATTTCTGTTCAATCCAACGCTCGCGATCAGGGGTGAGACCTCGGCGGACCAGTTGCGCTATCTGCTGGCTGAAGTCCGCCGTATGTTGTACGAGCATCCGAAAGTCGAAAGCGATTCCGCACGCATCCGCTTAGCCGGCGTCGACAAAGGCGTCTTGAGCCTTGAGATCTTCAGCTACATAATCACTCGCGAGCAGGCCGAATTCTCGGCGATCTGCGAAGACGTGTGGCTGCGCATGATGGAGATCGTCGAGAATTCGGGCAGCGGTTTCGCCGGCCCGTCGCAAACCGTACATTTCTCGCGCGATTCCGGCCTCGACAAGGAGAAGGCGGTGGCAGCGGAGCAGCAGGTCCAGCAATGGCGGGACCAACATCAGTTGCCGTTCCCCGATTTTGCGCCCGCCGACAAATCAGCCTTTCGCGGTTCGATTGTTTATCCTCCACCTGAGTCGGCGCTCGGGAAAAATGAGCGCCTTCCCTAAACTATAGGGAGCGACCCACTTACCCCGGTAACTTGCGGCTTTCGGCAACGGTTCCTAGCATGGGAGAGTTATGCCCCATGCTCTGCTGTTGTCGCCCGATGATCAGGCCGTCAGCGCAATTACCGGCGTTTTAGAAGAAATGTCAGTGACTTGCGAGCGTCCTTTGGACGGAGTATCCGCTGCCCAAAAACTCAATTCGCAGAGCTTCGACCTGGTGCTGGTCGATTGTGAAAATCTACCCGCAGCCAAGCTGATCTTTGACGTTTGCCGCCGCGGGAAAAACGGCAACAACCCGGTTCCGATCGCCATCGTGGATGGCCGCGCCGGGCTGCCAACTGCTTTTCGCCTGGGCGCAGAATTGATTCTGACCAAGCCGGTCGCCAAAGACCAAGCTCGCAACACCATCCGCGCCGCCGTTAGCCGCGTGCGAAAAGACGCCAAGACCAACGAGAGCGTTGCCGCGCAGCCCGCGAGCGCTTCCGCGACCAGCACCGTCATAAGCGGCGCGATCATAACCGAAGAACGCGCGGCAGCAACGGCCGTAGCAGCCGTCTCTTCGCAACTGACAAGCTTTTCGGAGCCAGTTCCAAGCTTCGTTGCCGCCGCTGCTTCGCCTTCGACGCTCTTGGCGCCAGCTCCAGCAACTGAGACGCATTCCGCCGGGGACGAAATCGAGGCCACGCCAGCTATCCCAAAGTTCAATCCGGAGTCTCAATCTTTTTTCGCGCCAACTTCGCCGCCATCAGCTTTGTCACGATCATCTTTGTTAGAGTCGCCAGATCGAGTTTCGACCAAGTCGAAACCATCGCGCCCGCTGAAGCCTTCCGACGATCCAGTGCTTGCTGAACTGGAGAGAATGGAAATGGAAGAATCAGAAGTCCAGAGCTCGAAACCGGAAAGTTCTACACTGGAAAGCTCCGGACCCTCCCAAGTAGCGACGGACCAAGTAACGCTGAACCAACCGTCAGCCAAATCCGGCGCACCGGTGTTTTCGTCCCCCCGGCAGCGCCAGCAGAGAAAACGTGCGCCGCTAGTCGCGATGTTAACGCTCGTGCTCACCGCCGGCGGCTTCTATGCCGTTTGGACGTATCAGCCAGGATTCCGAGAGTTCGCCCAACCGCATATTGACCGGATGCTAATCTTCGCCGGAATGGCGCTGCCGCCGACTCCGGCACAAAATTCCGCTAAGTCCTCGCCTCAACGGGCTCCGGCCACAACCCTGGCACCTAAGCCGGAATCGCCAACCGATTCGGATCAAACAACATCGAAAGCGACACTCCCCGCTACAGTTTCAACAACCGATTCAC
>DATFVD010000255.1:0-3054 GCA_035260505.1 Terriglobales bacterium | reverse complement strand
CGATGCGTCGGACGATGGCGCCCGTCGATCCCGTCGGAGAAACTGTTCACGCGCGGCAGCGGCTCGGCCTCTCGCAAGAAACCTTCGCCGCTTTGCTCGAGATCAGCCCCGGAACGTTGCGCGGGTGGGAACAGGGGCGCCGCGAACCCAATCGCGCCGCCCGCGTGTCCTGCTGCGCCTGGCGACGCAACATCCCGAAGCCGTTCTCGCCGCCGCGAAGGCGGCTGCGTAGCCGAATGAGCCCGCAAGGGCGGCTGAGAATAGCCCAGCGCTTTAGCGCTGGGAGACATGGTCATTCTATGCTTATCCGGTTTGTTCCCAAATACTCTGGACAGCGGATTTAGCGATCTTCATTCTGGCGCGCCGCATGGAAGAGCAAATCAAAGAATTCATCCACAGATGGGATAACGTATGCTTTCCTGAACTTATGCAGGCGATCCCCGAGTCCTCTGGCGATCGGTCCCTCTGCCATCACAACGAGAGCTTGATCCTTTGGGAGAACATGGCGCAGATGTTTGTGAAGGCGATCCAATCGCTTGAAAAATCCAGCTCGATCATTTACCGGCGCATCTCTCCTTGGCAGGAAGCTATGGCAGTATATTCCACTCACGGGGGTGGCCTCAGCTATCCAATTGCCCGGCGAATCCAGAAGTATGCAAGGCCGCATTGGCTCCCAGTCGTTCTTTGCCGGCCGCGATTTTGACTTTATTTTCTTCATGGTAGTTTTTTTGCGCTTGGTGTGTAGTAGGAAATGCCGCATCTTGCGTCGATGAAATCGACGACGCCTCAACCGGAGGAACGCATGCGCCGCATGCGGGAAATGTTCTCGGAAGATCTGGCGATTTTCGCCGAGGATTACGAGCATTTCGCGGGCATCAGCCCGCAGGGTGCTCCCGCTCGCCGGAATAAAGGCTCGCGTAAGTCGGAAGGATTGAGCGCGCCGCCAAGCCCAGAACGGAAGTGAAGGCGGTCATCATGTTCCCTCCCCTCGTCTACAAAATCGCCCCATGGACCCTCCTCGTCGTCGTCGCCTGGGCCTGCTGGCATGACATTCAGCAGGATCTCGCGCATCCCCATCCCCACACCGTCCGGGTGCTCTCCGCCCCAGGCGTCTTCGATGTCCCTGTCGCCGCCACCCGCGCCGATCTCTCCGAGATGTCCCGCGCCCCCGGCCCCGTGAACGGCTTCCGCGTCCCGGTCGAGACTCCGGTGACGGTGCTCTCCGAGGGACCGTTCGCCGCAGAGGTGCAACTGCCTGACGGCCGGCGGGGCTGGGTCTTCCACGAATGGGTTGTCTACAAGTAAACTTGAGCACTTCACGGGTATTAGCCCGCAGGGTGCTCCCATTCGCCGGAATAAAGGCTCGCGTAAGTCGGAGGAACCGAGCGCGCGGCCAGCCCTAGGACAGAGTTGAAGGCGGTCATCGGATAGAAGCGCCGGTTGAAGCGGAAGACATACTCGTTGAGGTAGGCTTGAAGATGTTGCGGCTCGATGCGCCCGTGGTGGGTGCCATTGATCCAGGTCTTCAGGTTGGAAAAGACTAAGTGGATCATGGGCAGGTGCGCCTCAGCCTTCGCCGGGTCGCCGCAGATGTCCAGCGGGGCATGGTGGAAGCCGAGCGTCGACAAGCCCGCATAACCTACCCAGCCATCGGTGCGAACCGTGGCGCTTGGCGCGATATTTTCGCTGATGAAATGGGTGAGAACTTCCGCAGAGCGGTTGGGGATGACGCCGAGCCGTAGGCGACCGGCATACACGCGGCGTTTGAGCGGCTTGCCGCCTTCGTGGTGTTGACGGCTGGTGGCCGCACGATCTTCCTTGGGCTGCCGTAATCGGACTTCCACGGCCCCCATCACGCGGGTCATATCGTGCGTGCCGCGCCCCTCGCCCCGTGTTTCGCCACCGACAAAGCATTCATCGACCTCGACGGGATGTTCGCTGCCAATGGCGTCCCGCTCAGGCCGCACCATTCCAGAACGCAGCTTATGAAGGATTTGGAACGCTGTCTCATAGCGCGAAAGACCGAGTTGGCGCTGGAATTGCAGAGCGGATTGCCCTGGCGTTTGCGTTGTGACCAAGTAGGCGGCCCAGAACCAAACCGAAAGCGGCGTGTGGGTTTGCTGCATCACCGTGCCGGCGGTCAGAGAAGTATCCTTTTGGCAGACCCGGCATCTCAAGACCACGGATTTGCGCCCCGTAAAACGGTATGGTTCGCCCTTGCAAGTGCAGCGCGGGCAGACAAAGCCCTCCGGCCACCGCAGCGATTCGAGATATTTTTCGCAAGCCTCGTCATTCGGAAAGACCTTCTGAAATTCAGGAAGAGTCGTCGGGAAGCCGCGTGGGTCCATAAAGTTAGAATTGCGTTAGATTATGAAGGGTAAGAGAATCGGGCTATGAATGCAGCGCCGCAAAAGTCCGAGCCCACGCACGGGAATTCTGGTTTGCGTGGAAGTTCACCCGAAGTTTTGCGAATCAGCACCTGCTTCGGTCGCAAGGGAATGTCATTTTTTGGCGTCGCCACCGATCTGGCCATTGCTGCACTCGTCAAGGATCACACGCTCTTCGTGATGGCTGAATTACTCAGCTTGATCGACGCTCAATCCGATGGAGTTGTTCTGCACCACGGCGATCCGGGCGTCCCGGCCCATCAGACGACGGAATATGTCGAGGCCATGCGATTACTCGGGAACCACGTTGTAACTTTCTTGGAGCAGCCGGATGTAAAATCGGGCGTCCGCCGCCAAAGTCTCAAATGATGCGATCTCCCTGCGGCTTGTGGCGTCCCTGTGAAAGAGATCGTATAGCGTGCTTCTGAGCGCCGGCAATTTTCCCGCAGCATAACTGGATGGCGGGCGTTTCTGCGCATAGGTTTCTAGCCATTGAACGATCTCTTGCGCCTCGTAAAATTGTTCATTAGCCTCGCCGAAGTGAACCCAATGATCGACGATTTCCTGGAGTTTATTCAATTGCGCTAGCGGATTCATCGGTCGCGCAAGAAGAAGCGGAGCCCGCGAAAACGTCAAATTTTATTTGGGAACAAACCGGATAAGCATG
>DATFVD010000254.1:0-9556 GCA_035260505.1 Terriglobales bacterium | reverse complement strand
GCATTCGATGCAGTTTTCGTCAAGAGGGGACTCCTCCCAGAGAACATTATTCTATTTCGCGGCAATGGAATTGCGCATCAAAGCGATGGGCTTGAAGCCGTCCTTTACGAGACGTCGCTTCCCGGCATCTAATCTGTCAGGAGGGATAAAGCGAGCAAGACGCTTGCCATAGCGGGAGTACATCCTTATAATCCGCACACCGGAATAATGTTAAGCCGTGGCTAATCGACAGGCGGCCCATGATTTTCGGGACCAGTCAGTGTCAGTGTGAGTGAAAGACTAGTTCATGGTGCAAGCCCGACGCCAGGCTTGGGTGGAATCGGGCAGGATGTCAACTCCAGCTTCCCCGAAGACTTAAGGAGCCACATTAATGAAGAAGATTTTTCTCGCGATGTTGCTGGTAGCCTCAGTTACCGCCGTCGCTCAAACCCCTACCGCGCCAGCCCAACCCGCGCCCCAGCAAACTCCCGCACCAACCGCGGCGGCTCCCCAGAAGAAAGAGATCAAAGATCCGGCCGAGTACAACGCATACGTAGGCGCCGTGCAGCAGCAGGACGCGGCGGCAAAAGTTAGCGGCCTGGAAGCGTTTCTGACGCAGTATCCGAACAGCGTGATGAAAGAAGATGCGCTGGAACTTTTGATGGGCGCCTATCAGGCGACGAACAACCAGGCCAAGACGCTGGAAACAGCGCAGAAAGTCTTAGCGGCGAATCCGTGCAACGTCCGGGCACTGGCGCTGCTGGCCTACACCAAGCGGGCGATGGCGGAAGCCGGCCAGAACACGCAACAGAATCTTGCAGAGGCCGGCCAGAGCGGTGAAAAAGGCTTGCAGTGTCTGCAGACGATGACCAAGCCCGACGGCACATCGGATGCGGATTTCCAGAAGCTGAAAGCGCAGACGTCCGTGATCTTCAATGGCGCGGCCGGCATGGCCGCCTATCAGACCAAAGACTATGCGAAGGCGGAGAAGTATCTGCGTGCCTCGGTGGAAGCGGATCCAACCAACCTGCGCGATCTCTATCCCCTGGCGCTGGCTTACCTGACGCCGGGAGCGGCTGAAAATGATCTGGATGGACTTTTCTTCATCGCGCGTGCTGCCAGTCTGGCGCAGGGCGCGGGCAAGGATCAGATCGCCAAATTCGGCAAGAGCAAATACGTGAAATACCACGGCAGCGAAGAGGGATGGACCAATGTGCTGGCGCAGGCGGCCACCACAACCCTGCCTCCGGCCAATTTTGCGATCACGAAGTACGTGCCACCAACTTCCGCCGAGCAGGCGGCGACCCTGGTCAAGAGCAAAAAAGTTGAAGAGATGAGCTTTGCGGAATGGCAAATGGTTCTCTCCGAAGGCACGCCCGAGGATGCCGAGAAGGTATGGTTGGTGCTGAAAGGAAAGCCGTTGCAGATGGTCGCTCACGTCATCAGTATCGATTCGTCAAGCAAGACGGCAACCAAACTGCAACTGGCCGGCAGTTCGGACGACATCGATGCCAAGCGTGCGGACATCGATCTGACCATGTCGGCGGCGATCCCGGTGAAGCAGATGCCGAAAGAGGATACGGATTTCCAGTTCGAAGGAACGCCGGTTTCCTATGTGCCGAAGCCATTTGTGATGACAATGAACGACGGGGCCTTGCTGGTGAAGGCGGCGCCGAAGGCCGCGAAGCCGCCCGTCCGCAGGAAGCCGAGGGCGCAGTAGAGGCAGGTGTTAGGTCTCAGGTGTCAGGTGTTAGGAAAAATCTAAAATCTAGAGACTAAGTCGCGCACGTTCATACCAGAGTAAAGGGCGATCCCCTCAAGCGGATCGCCCTATTTTTTCTTCCCGGATTTCTGACTGGTTTTTCTGACTCGGGTTTTTCCTGGTACCTGAGACCCGGTACCTGACACCTGGTACCTGACACCCGGTACCTGACACCTGACACCTGACACCTGCGACCTGACCCTGACCTACCTAGCCTGTTTTCTCTCCAGCGTGACGGGACGCGCGCTGCCGGAGGGGCGCTTGGTGCCGGAGCGCAAGGGACGAACATCGATCTTGAGTTCCTGCATGGTCCGGCTCAGCGTGTTCCGGTGCATGCCTAGCTGACGCGCTGCCTTGCACTGATTGCCCCGGTTCTCCTCGAGCACGGTCACGATAAACCGCTTCTTGAACTCACGCACCGCTTCCGAGTAGAGAATGTTGCTTTTGTACATCTGAAGAATGAGTGCTTCCAGTTGATCTTTCACTTGCAGCCTCGTTTCCGTACGTGCTCAATCTGAAATTTCTTTCGCTGACAAAATTGCTCACTACTTCGACGGTCTTGATGGTGGCGGCTGAATCTTATCCGCCGCCGAATGCACCTGCCGCATGTAATCCAATCCCTGGTAAAAGCGCTGCCGCAATTCCGGCGGCGCCACCCAGATCGCAGCCCTTCCGCCAACCATGAAATATGGTGCGAACTGAGATCCCGCCAGCCACCCCGCGGCAGGTGCAAAGGCAGTCATGGCGGTGAGCACGATCGCCACCACCAGTACGCCCCGCAACAAACCCAGGACTGCGCCCAGAATCCGGTCAATCGCGCTTAGTCCGGCCTTCTTCATGGTCCAGCGCGCGATCCGTCCGGCCAGGCCGGCAACGATCAGGACCGCGAAAAAAATGGTAAGGAATCCCGCGATCTCACCGAACCACGGCGATTTCACATGAGGCGCAAACCACTCCGCCAGGCGATGGTACTGCCAGGCCGCCAGCAGGTATCCCACGACCAAGCCAGCCAGACCGAAGGCTTCATGGAAGAAGCCTTCAATGGCTGCCGCAGCCACGGAAAACGCGAGGAATCCGAGGATGATCCAGTCCGCAAGGCTCATGGTTTCACGGATCCGAAGCTCGTAATCTAGAGTTCCGATCGAATTCAATGACACCAGCGCGCGGGCTAAATCTCCAACTCGCGTTCCGTCAACTGGCGGTATGCCCCGAGGTACTTTTCGCTCGTCCGCCGCGCAACTTCCTGGGGGAGGGCTGGCGCGGGCGGTTGTTTATTCCAGCGAATTTCTTCGAGGTAATCCCTTACATACTGCTTATCGTAGGAGTCCTGCGCCTTGCCCGGTTGGTAGGTGTCGGCCGGCCAGAAGCGCGAGGAATCCGGTGTGAGAACTTCATCTGCCAGGGTGATGCCCTGGGCGGTCTGCCCAAATTCAAACTTGGTGTCGGCGATAATGATGCCGCGCTGCCGCGCATAATCCGCGGCCTTCTTGTAAATACGCAGCGTGATATCACGGAGTTGGCGGCTCAATTCGGGATCGACCAGCTTACACATTTCTTCGAATGAAATGTTGATGTCGTGCCCGGTGGTGGCCTTGGTCGCCGGCGTAAAGATCGGCTCCGGCAGTTGGTCGGATTCCTTCAATCCGGGCGGGAGCATGATGCCGCAGACGGTGCCCGTCGCTTTGTATTCCTTCCATCCGGAGCCGGACAAGTAGCCGCGCGCGACGCACTCGACCGGAAACATCTCGGCGCGCATCACCATCATGGAGCGGCCACGGAGCTCGTCAGCATGGTTGCGAATCGCAGCCGGATAGCGATTTACGTCGACAGTGACGAAATGGTTGGGGACGATGTCCTTGAGGAACTCGAACCAGAACAGCGAAATCTGCGTCAGGACCCGGCCCTTGTGCGGGATGCCGGTTGCCAGCACGTAGTCGAAGGCTGAGATGCGGTCGGTGGCTACGAAGAGCAGGTGGTCACTGTCGAGGTTATAGACATCGCGGACCTTGCCGCTGGCGTGCAACTCTAATTCGGAATAGTCCGTTCGTAGCAGAACGGTGTCGAGGATTTCGGGGCTCATGTATTAATTTTACCGGCAGAAAACTTTGCGTATTCTAGCTGTCGGGCTGAATTTGTCAACGCTTACTATCACCGGACTCCGGTTACGCCGTCCGCCCTTGCACCAAAAAGTATTGACAGTTCAAGTGTAAGCTAGAAGCCTTGACCATGGCGGCTTCTCGAAGGGATCGTGATGTGGAAAAGCTGAGGAAGGCTCTGGAAAAAAAGGCGGCGGTTTTCTTAACTGTCCAAGCAAAAAGCAGAGGAGGTGTCAACGCAAGTTTTCCCCGAGGAGTAAGTCAGTTTCCGGGTTGCCCGTCAACTGCCCAGAATCAGGTCCCTCTTTGATTGCCTGTCGAATCGCAATCGGCCTACGGTAGTAACCGCGGATCGAGAGCGGAACGGAAGCAAAAATCAGAACGCATCGTGGGCTACTTCTTCGGCTTCGACTTCTTCGTATGGAACTTCGATGGTTTCAGCCTTCCACGTTCCGGGCCGCGTGAGCTTGATGGGCAAACGGGTGCGCTTCTGAATCTCGTTGTGAAACAGGCCAGGTTCGGCGTTGAAGCCAGCGTGAGTGATCTTGCAACCATCGCTAGCACACACAGTGAACTGCTTGTTGCCGGTGTTGTAGCGCAGGCTAGTGACATCCTCCCAGCGGATCTTCTTTTCGCGTCCCAACCAAGAACGCGATCCAATGCCATCCAGCTCGATGGATAAAACCGGCGGATAAATGCATAGACTGAGCGCGACAAAAGCAAGGAACAGATACGGCACCCACCACTCATCCGGTTTGCGCACCGCGAACCAAGACCAAAGGAAGAGGGAGGTAAATGCCACAGCAAATAGCACAGCAAGAATGCGAATGGCACGGGTCGGAGGGAAAATGGTGCGACCAGCTTCAATACTGGCGTGTTCGTTCACCGACGACTTCCAAAGCCAGCGAAAGACCACGCCAATAATCACAACAATGAGTAAGTGACGAAGAGCCCCCATGTCCCGCAGTATAGTCGCAGTTGGAGCGATGGCTACTCACCGAAGTAACAAACTCCTCGAGTCGTCCGGATGTTCGTCGCATTATCATCCGACCCAAGATTGAGGGAAAACTGCTATCGCGGCTTGGCGGGACCGTCTGCCCCAGACTCCTGGATGGTCGGCAACTCGGAAACTGACCCATTACCCTTTCGGTGCACATCCCGAATCAGCAATTGCCAGCGGGACCTGAGCGCGTCCAGCGTTTCAGGACCTGCTCAACTTCCTCTTCGCTGGCAAACTTGCCCCGATCGGCCTCGTCCAGAGCCTTCTTGATTTCCTCAATTTGCCACTGTGCCAGCGCATCGAGTTCGCGAGTTTCGTTTCTCGAGCGCGGCATCCGTCACGCCGCCCCGAACCGCACCGACACGAGCTTCGACACCCCCGGCTCCTGCATGGTCACACCGTAGAGAACCGGCGCAATGCTCATGGTCCTCTTGCTGTGCGTGATCAGGATGAACTGGGTCTGCACGCTCATCTCGCGCACCAGGTCGGTGAAGCGCGCGATGTTCGATTCGTCCAGCGGAGCGTCGACTTCGTCGAGAATACAGAACGGGCTCGGCGTGTACTGGAAGATTCCGACCAGCAAGGCAAGCGCGGTGAGCGCCTTTTCGCCGCCGGAGAGTAGAAGCACGTTCTGCAGTTTCTTTCCTGGGGGCGATGCCACCACGTCAATGCCGCTCTCCGCGCTGTTTTCGAGATCAGTAAGCCGCATGAAGCCGTGTCCTCCGCCGAAGAGCTTGCGGAACGTGGCTGAGAAGTTCTCGTTGATCTTGCTGAACGCTTCTTCAAATTTCTGCCGTGAGACTTGATCGATCTCACGAATGGTGGCGGCGGTGTTCTCGATCGCATCGAGCAGGTCTTTCCTCTGTGTGGAAAGGAACTCGTGGCGCTCCGCCGTCTCTTTGTATTCTTCGAGAGCCATCATGTTAACCGGCCCCATGGCGTCGAGGCGCGCGCGCATTTCGCGGTGGGCCTGATCTTCGGCCGCAAGTTCATCCGCAGTAATCATTGGAATGGTCGTATCGGCCATCAATACCGGGCGTTCGATGCCAAGTTCATTCAGGCAGGTGTCGGCCAGGTGCTGCAGGTCAGACTGCAGCTTGGCTGCGGTCGCCGATAGCTCACCCCGGCGATCACGAGCTAGATCAAGCTGCTGACGAGTAGTACGCAGAAGCTCGTCAATTTCCACTAATCGCGCTCGCACCTGCTCAGACTCGAGCTGCAGCAGGCCTTCGCGTGCTTCTCCAGCATTGCGCTCGGCTTCGAACTGCTCCAATTGCTCCGCCAACCGTACGTTCTCGTTTTGCCGCTGCGCGATCTCGGCAGTCGCTGATTCCATTTGGGTTTGCGAAGCGCCGGCCCGCTCCCGCATCTCAGAGACAAGTGTCTCGATGCGCGAAAGCAGTGTCGTCGCTGATCGGTGCCGCTCTTCGAGAGTGGCCACACGAGCGGCCCTCTGCGAGGTGGCTTCAGCGGCAGCGTCCCGCTGGCTGCGCAGGGCGGCGAGGCGGTCCTGCCCGGCTGCGAGCTGCATTTCGAATTGCGTGCGTGCTTCCTCGATCGTGGTCAGCTCCCCTTGCCGCGATCCGATCAAGCTCTCCTGCTCCTGACGCTCCGCCGCAAGCCGTTGCAGTTCGCCTTCGCTAATGGAAATTCGTTCGCGCACTCGCGACATTTCGTTTTCCAATTGCTGCAGCAAATGTCCGGAAGTCATCGCCTGCTTCTCGGCTTCGCGCTTCTCGTCTTCGAGGCGATCGAGCAGGGAAGTGTACTCCTTGATTTCGCGCCCCAGGGTGAGCGCGAGCATTTCCTTCTCGCGCAGAGCTCGCTCCAGTTCCTCGAGCAGGCGCAGCACGTCGCGCAGCTCGCGCTTCATCGAAAGCGGTCCCTCGCTGCGTTGCTTGCCTCCGGTCACGGTCACGTTGTGGAAGCACTCCCCTGTCTGGGAGAGAAAGAACGCGTCCGGACAGGAGAGCGCAAGCTCGCGCGCGACGGCTGGATCCGGCACGATGTAGCCATTCCCCAGCTTCGGCAGGATCACTTCGAGCGACTTGCCGAATCCGTTCAGCACGCGAATCGAGTTCTTCAGCGGGAGAATCGTGTCGTTGAGAGGGGAGTAGTGCAGGCTTTCATCCGCGACAAACGAGAACTTGGCCTGCGAGTCTTCTGGATGCACCAGGAATGTCGCGCGCCCGTTCACGTCGGAGCGCAGCAGACGCAGGCCTTCGTCGGCAGCGTCCCAGGACTTGACCACGACATAATTCAGTTCGTCGCGCAGGAAGTCTTCGACGACCCGCTCATAGCGAGGCTCAACTTCGAGAAAATCTGCAAGCACACCGGCGGGAGCATTTCCTCCCTGCAGCGCGCCCGATTGAAAGAGCCGCCGCACCGATTCGGTGGAATAGCCGTGCTCTGCAATCACCGCTTCGAGCGACCCCTTCCTGCCGAGCGCGGTAGCGTATTCGGAACGAATGGAGTCGAGATGTTTCTTGGTCTCGTTCTCGGCGAAGCGCTTCGTCTCCAGGGCCTCGCGCAGGCTTGCGATCTCCGCGGTCAAGCCGCTGGCTCGCTGCGAAACGCCTTCGAATTCCAAAGCAATTTGCCCGCGCTGTCCGCCGAAGGCCTCCGCCTGCGACGACGCGGTTGCAATCTCGGCCTGCAGACGCTGCTCCTCGCGGCCGATGCCCGCCAGCCGCTCCTCGGACTGCGTGAGCTGATTGCGGAGATTGGAAGCTCCGCCGACGGCCTCCAGAATGGCTGCCCGATGCGACTCCTGCTCCTGTTCCAGCATCGCGAGATTGGTCGCCGCGCAGGCCGCTTCCTGCTGGCTGAGCGCAAACTCCTGCTGGGCCGCCGCGAGATCCGCCGCTGCCGAGTCCAGCACCTGCTGGTGACCATTCCGTTCTTCCTCAAGCGCCGCGAGCCGCTGTTGGGCCTGCGCCAGCTCCGCCTCCGCCGACGCCGTGCGCGCAATCAGTTCCGCGCAGCGCTCTTCGTTGGTTCGAATGCGTGCCTTCCCGCGATCGCCTTCGATCAATATCTGGTTGAGCCGCTCGCGATTTTGCCGCGTCTCCGTCTCGATCGTATAACCGCGCTGCGTGCGCTCCGAGTGCTCGGTCTCCGACTGCTGCACGCCTTCGCTTTGCCGGCGGATTTCCTCGCCCAGTTGGTGAATCTGCGTATCAAGCGTTACGCTCTCCTGATCCATCTGCGTGAACTTGCTGGCGAGCACGATTCGAAGTTTGGCGCGCATTTCGTCGCGCAACTTGGCGTAGCGCTCGGCCTTGCTGGCCTGGCGCTTGAGCGAGTTCATCTGCCGCGTGACTTCTTCGAAGATGTCGTTGACCCGGTTGAGATTGGTCTTGGCATCTTCAAGGCGCGCCTCGGCAAGACGCTTCTTGGTCTTGAATTTGGTTATTCCAGCGGCCTCTTCAATGATGGCGCGGCGGTCCGTGGGACGGCTGCTCAGAATCTGACCGATGCGTCCTTGCTCGATGAGCGCGTACGACTCCGGGCCAAGACCGGTGCCCATGAATAGTTCCTGGATGTCGCGCAGCCGGCACAATTTTCCATTCAGCAGGTACTCGCTGTCGCCGCTGCGGAATAAGCGCCGCGTCACAGAAATCTCTCCGGCGTGGCTTTGCTGCTGATTGAATTTGCGCCGCCGAATTTTCAGAACGAGCTGGGGTTCGAGCACTGCGACGGCATTATCATTCGGTGACGCTTCGGTGGCCGCGCCTTCAACCTCTTCGGTTTTCCCGGGTTGGGCTTCCTCGACGGCCTGTTCAGTTTCTGCCGCAGCCTGGGCGCGTACTTCCGCCTCATCCCAGTTTTCATCGCCGTTAATTCCCGTTGAGGGCAGCTCGTCTTGAATCTCGATCTCGGTGGGTGCGTTCATATCCGGCCCGCCATAAATTTCGGGATCAATCAAAGTCAGGCACACTTCCGCCATCCCGGTAGGATTTCGGTCGCGGGTACCGGAAAAAATCACGTCTTCCATGCGCGAGCCGCGCAGCGACTTGGCCGACTGCTCACCAAGCACCCATGAGATGGCGTCCGCGATGTTCGACTTTCCGCAGCCGTTGGGGCCGATGATGGCGGCGATGCCTTCGCCATGGAATTTCAGTTCGGTGCGATCGCAGAACGACTTGAATCCCAGGATTTGCAGCTTCTTGAGTTTGAGCAAAGTGACTCCTTCGTGGGCGGACACAAACGGTCCGCGGACTCGGTTGGCGCTGGCTGGAGTGCGCTGCAAATTGCGGGGATTCGGAGGTTAACTTCCGCTGTTAACTTCCCGGGTTCCTCGCTGGTCATATAGTTTGATGTCGTCCCGCTGAACCGGGAACGCCACCATGCTTTTGACCAACTCTAACGGCGAATGCAGGGACGGGTCAAGTAATAAAACACCACATATAGTGGGTGACATCCACACACCGCCTTTAGTTGCACACAGACTGCAGCTATACGCGCAAATTGCCGGTGAGGGATAAGAAGGGCGGGAAACCGCGAGAGCATGTTTACTGTACCGCCGGACGGGGGGAGATTCAAGGGCCGGTAGTGCCGACGCCCAGTTTTCTCGCCGGAAGGCAAGGGAGCACTAGCAGGCTGCGGACACCTACGTCTTGTTTCTTATCAGACCGTCCAGCACAATGTCGCGTGTGCGAGGATCACTATGCTCAACACGCTACCCACACCCATTCTGCTCGACATCGCGATCCTATT
>DATFVD010000253.1:0-6821 GCA_035260505.1 Terriglobales bacterium | reverse complement strand
CATTACACTCATTGACCGGGCGAGGTGTCCGCAACGCGGAAACTATCCAGAAACGGGCTTCGAGGACTGTGGGCAGACCGAACTGCGAAAAGTTTAATCTAGAGCTTATGGGCATAGCCCCGCTTCCCACAAGTGTACCTCCATGATTTCTGTGCCTGGTTTTACCTCTCCGTTTCTCATCGAAAAGGGCTAGAATGAGGGGACAGGCTCTTCCAGTCGAATTTCCGCCTCCGGCATCTAACACCGGGTGAAGAGGTGCCTTCTTCCTTTTGACTGGGGACGGGCTCTTAGAGGAGTTTTAAGTGAATTCTACGATTAAAACAGTACTTTTCTGGGCGGTCATCGTGGTCTCGGCCTTCCTGCTTTGGCAGGTTGTGAAAACCGGAAGCAATGCCCAGAAGGAAAAAGAAATTGGCTTTTCTGAATTCCTGTCCGACGTGGATCAGGGCAATGTCCGCGACGTGATGTTTATCGGGCAGGAAGTCAAAGGCAAGTTTAAGAACGACTCGCCGTTTCATACGATTGTGCCGGCGAACTATCCCGACATGTACAAGAAGCTGACGGAGAAGAATGTTCCGTACGGCTTTAAGGACATCAGCAACGGCACCTGGCCCAGCTGGATTCTCAATCTGTTGCCGCTGGTTCTGCTTGGCGCTCTCTGGTTCTTCATGATCCGGCAGATGCAGACGGGTGGAAACAAGGCGCTGTCGTTTGGCAAGAGCCGGGCGCGGCTGCTCTCCATGCAGCAGAAAAAGATCACGTTCAAAGACGTGGCTGGCGTGGATGAGGCGAAGGAAGAACTTCGCGAGATTATCGAGTTTCTGCGGGAAGCGCAGAAGTTCCAGAAACTTGGCGGGCGCATTCCGAAGGGCGTGCTGCTGGTTGGACCTCCGGGAACGGGCAAGACCTTGCTGGCGCGCGCGGTAGCGGGCGAAGCGAATGTTCCGTTCTTCTCCATCTCCGGCTCGGACTTTGTTGAGATGTTCGTGGGCGTGGGCGCGAGCCGCGTGCGCGACCTCTTCGAGCAGGGCAAGAAAAACGCTCCCTGCATCGTCTTCATCGACGAAATTGACGCCGTCGGACGTCACCGCGGCGCCGGGCTCGGCGGTGGACACGATGAGCGCGAGCAGACTTTGAATCAGTTGCTGGTGGAAATGGACGGCTTCGAATCAAACGAAGGCGTGATTCTGATGGCGGCGACCAACCGTCCGGACGTGCTCGATCCGGCGCTGCTGCGGCCGGGGCGTTTCGACCGGCGCGTGGTGGTGAATCGTCCCGATGTTCGCGGACGGGAAGAAATTCTGCGTGTACACACCCGCAAGATTCCTCTGGCTGACGATGTGGAACTGAACGTTTTGGCTCGCGGCACACCAGGGTTCTCCGGCGCGGACCTGGCCAACATGGTGAATGAAGCGGCATTGGCGGCTGCCCGGCAGAACCGGAAGGCCGTACTGATGTATGACTTCGAAGTGGCGAAAGACAAAGTCCTGATGGGCGTGGAACGCAAGTCGCTTCTGCTTTCCGATGAAGAGAAGAAGAACACCGCGTACCACGAGGCCGGACACGCGCTGGTGGCAGCCATGCTGCCGCACTCCGATCCGGTGCATAAGGTTACGATCATTCCGCGCGGCATGGCGCTTGGTTTGACCATGCAGTTGCCGACCGACGACCGCCATAACTACTACAAAAACTATCTCGACACGCAGATTGCCATTCTGATGGGTGGGCGCATCGCGGAAGAGCTTTTCCTGAACCAGATGTCGACCGGCGCGGGCAACGACATTGAGCGGGCCACGGAACTGGCGCGCAAGATGGTTTGCGAGTGGGGCATGAGCGACCTGGGGCCGCTGACCTTCGGCAAGAAAGAAGAGCAGATATTCCTGGGACGCGAGATCGCGCAACACCGCGACTATAGCGAAGCCACCGCCATTCAGATTGACGAAGAAGTCAAGAAGATGGTGAGCGCGGGGTACGCGACGGCGAAGGGTATTCTCTCGGAGAATCGGGAGACGCTGATCCGGATCGCGAAAGCGCTGATCGAACGCGAAGTGCTGGACGCCACGGAGATCAAGTTGCTGGTCGAGGGGCAGGACCTGCCGCCGATCAAGCCGCTGCCGGCTAAGACCGATGACGGCGTGCAACAAGTGATTAAGCCGGAGCGGGCTCCCGCGAAGGGCGGCGAGCGGCCGGCTACGGCGTAAGGGCCAGAGGCGGGCTGACCTCGTCCCGAAGATCGCGGACAGGTCACGGCTAAGCCCCTGTCCCCGTCGGCGACGTGTGTTAGCCTGTATCTCTAACCGAACCTTTGCTGGCACAGGCGCATGGCGGATCCGATTGTAATCCCCACAACTCGGCTGCGATTTCCCTACCTGAAATGGTCCTCCCCACTCCCCAGCCTGCGGCGACAATTTCGAGAGAACCAGCCTTATCCGCACGTGCACCTCAAAGAATTTCTAGACGATGACGTGGCTGACGAGATGGCCAGGGAGTTTCCCGACATGGCCACCGACGCCTGGACGCGCTATAAGCACCAAAACGAAAACAAGCTGGGGCTGGCAAAGCGAGCTCTGTTTCCGTCACTTTTGGGCGAAGTGGTGGATGAACTGAATTCGGAAGCGTTTGTACATTGGCTTTCGCAGTTAACCGGAATTCCGAACCTGCTGGCGGATGAATCGCTCGAAGGCGGCGGTCTGCACCAGTCGGGCGCGGGCGGATTCCTGAACGTGCACACCGATTTCAGCAATCACCACTACCATAAGCATTGGCGGCGGCAGGTGAACCTGATTCTCTATCTCAACCCCAACTGGCAGGAGCAATGGGGCGGCGCAATCGAACTGTGGGATAGGGAGGTGCGGCGCTGCGCCGTGAAGATACCGCCGCTGTTCAATGAGGCGCTGATCTTCCGGACCGACGAGATTTCCTACCACGGCTTTCCCGACCCCCTGCGCTGTCCCGAAGGCGAATCTCGCAAGAGCTTAGCGTTGTATTACTACACTATCGAGTCGGGAGTCGGCGCGAAGGCACACTCCACAAACTATCGCCCGCGTCCGGAAGACGGACCGCTGAAGTCCTGCATGATCTGGCTGGACAAGGAGGCCGTGGATCTTTATTCACGGGCCAAAGCGCGCTTCGGTTTTTCGGACGAGTTCGCCAGTAAGATTCTCGGCTTCCTCTCGCGGAAGCGCTGATTCCAGCGTCCCGAGTCCGACCTTCAAGCGGTCACGGCGGATACCGTTGCCAGCGATCATGACGCTGCCGTTTTGCCGACTTCCTCTTTTGCCGCAGCTTTTGGCATCAGCGCTGCCACGGCCAAGATAACGAACAAGGGATCGATGGGGCGCCGGTAGTAATGTTCGGGGGTCGTGATGTAGTAGATAGGCGGAAACCAAAGAAGTACGAGCGCGTAGGGCAGAGCGCCAGACCAATCCGCTCGCCAAGCGCGCCGCAGGCCTAGAAGCGCGAGGATAGTTAGCGCGGTGGAAAACAAAATATTCGGCGGATCGAGTGGCTCCTGGCCTAGATAATCACGGTCGAGGCTCCAGTAGCCGGTCCAGATAAAGAGCGCGCGGCGGAAAGTCCTCCAGATGTACCACCCAGGCTGGGCACGAATGGACTCGATCGCCTGCTGTTTTTTCTTGTCCATGTACCCGAGTTCGCCCAACTGCTTGTATTCATTCCACTCAGTGTCGTTACGCCAGGGGCCAAGCTCGGATTGTGCCCAGTAAGAAGTCGGGCCTTTTGTACCCAGCCGCAACACGAGTCCCATGTTGTCGCGAAAGGGAACGAAGCGATGGAAGACTTCATAATTGCGGACGAACCACGGGGAGACCACCGCAATGAAAGCGATGGCGGCAACGACATTGACGGCGAACCAGCGCCGGCCGCGACGATGGCGGCGATAGATGACCCATCCGGCGAGAAAGGGCAGCACCGAAAGCAGTGAAGGACTGGTTAGCGCGGCAAGTCCCCATATCAGCCCGAACACGATCCAATTCCACAGTTTCTCTTCGTTCTCCAGATTCAGCGTTATCAGAAAAAGCAAGGCAAACAGCAGCGTCGCCAGCCAGGTTTCCCAGATGCGTTCGACGGGAAAATAAATGGCGTAGGGGAAGAACACCCAGGCCCAGCCGGACCATTTGGCGATGCGATCGCCAAAACTGATACGAGCGATCAAGAAGATGGGAATGCAGACCAGCGCTGACGTTAAGGCATTCAGCGAAAGAAGGACTATGGCGGACGTCTTGGTGTAGACGCCGAAAAGCTTAAAGACGCCGGCTACCAGATAGGGATACACCGGGGTCATCCAGGCGGTGGGGCCCGTGTCCCCGAACAAAGGGTTGCTAAAACCGCGTCCCTGCGCGATGGAGCGAGCGATTCTGCCGGTTTCGTATCCGAAACGCCAGTGGTCGCGCTGTGGATCGAGTTGCTCAGGCAGTAGAAAAACCATGACCACCAATCGAATCACGAGCGCTAACAGGACCATGGAAATCAGGAAGGACGGGAAGCGAGTCGGTCGCGATGTTTCGGCCGAGGGATTCGGGATGGAGGAGGGCGGCAATGGCGCAGCGTTGCGACTTGCCATGATAGTACAGCATGTAGCGACTGAGAGCGGGAATCCGGGGCCCGCAACAACCGGGAAGCCAAGCTAACGCTTGCCGTCGGACTCAACCGCCCGTAGCATCTAATCAGTAAATGAATACCGCAACTATCCCAAACGGACGCGCTCACCTCGCACTTGGCGAGATATTCAGCTTCGCCTACGAGACCTTTATGAGCAACAAGGTCCGCTTTGCCCTCACCGCGCTCGGCATGGTGATCGGCACAGCTTCCTTGATCCTGGTCACGACCATCGGTCTTACCGGGAAGCAGTATCTGCTCAATCAGATTCAGGCCATCGGCTCCAATTGGGTGTATGTGGAATACGAGAGCGGTGGGGAACGCATCACCAACACCGCCAGCGACGCTCTAACCATCAGCGACATGGAAGCGGTTCAACACCAGGTCAGTGGCATTGCTTATGCTTCTCCGGTTGTCCCCCTCAATGAGCGCGTGGCAGTCGGCGGAGGCAAGGAGCGTGACCTGCAGATCATGGGGGTGTACCCCGAATACCAGCAGGTCCGCAATATTGTGGTTCTTGCGGGACGATTCTTCGACGAGCAGGATTCCCGGGCTCACAATAAAGTCGGCCTGATCATGCCCAAACTGGCGATCCAACTTTACGGTTCCGAGCAGGCTTCGCTCGGAAAGAAGTTGAAGTTGAGCGGGCTGCCGTTCACCATCGTTGGCACCTTCCGCGAAGGCGTCGATACATTCGGGCAGTCAGAGGTGACCGACAACACCATGCTGATTCCCTACACCGTGATCCGGTATTTTCAGGAAACGCCCACGGTGAAGCAGATTTTCTTTTCGGCGGCGGACGCGTCTCTAGTGGTTCCGATCACGGCCCAGGTTCAGCATGTCATTCAATCACGCCATCGGCCGGAATCCGTTTACAGCGTCAGGAATCTGACGCAACTCGTCGCTGTTGCCGACAAGACAGCGACCGCCATGACCGTGGTTCTGCTCGCGGTGTCGCTGGTCGTGCTGCTGGTCAGCGGTATCGGCATTATGAACATCATGCTCGCCACGGTCAGCGCCCGCATTCGCGAGATCGGCATCCGCAAAGCGATCGGCGCCACCAACCGGGAGATTCGCTTCCAGTTCCTGTCGGAAGCCATACTCATCTCCCTAATCGGAGGCGTCCTCGGCATCGTCATCGGACTCGCCATCCCCTTCTCGGTCCGCTACTTTACCGCCTACCGCATCCCGATTTCCGGCCTTTCCGCCATCATCGCTATCATTGTGTCCTCGCTGGTTGGCATCCTGTTCGGCACCGTTCCCGCCATCCGCGCCTCCCAGCTTGATCCCGTCGAAAGCCTGCGCTACGAGTAACAGGTGGCAGGTGGCAGGTGTCAGGTTTCAGGAATCATCAATTTGGCATGTCACACGTTAGACCTGAAACCTGGCACCTGAGACCTGACGCCTGACACCTGACGCCTGCCCCATCGTGCGATACTTGTATGCTCTATGAATCTGACTTTGAACTCAAAAGTTGTTCTTATCACCGGTGGATCGCGCGGGATTGGGGCGGCTGCGGTGCGGTTGTTTGTGGCCGCTGGCGCGAAAGTTGTGTTCAATTATCAAGCGGCGAAGGCGCAGGCCGAGGATCTGGTCCGTGAATGCGGCGCAGCGAACTGTCAAGCCGTGCAGAGCGATCTGTCAACGACGGAAGCAGGGCGGCAGTTGGTGGCAAATGCAATCTCGGCCTTCGGACGTCTCGATATTCTGGTCGCGAATCACGGCATTTGGCCTCCTGAGGATGCACCCATTGATCGCATGTCCGATGAACAATGGCATCGCACGATGGCGGTGAATCTCGACAGCGTCTTCTCGCTGGTCAAGCATTCGGTGGGACAAATGAAGAAGCAAGGGAGCGGGGACATCGTGCTGATCAGTTCGACAGCCGGCCAGCGTGGCGAAGCTTTCCACTGCGACTATGGGGCCAGCAAGGGCGCGCTGATCAGCATGGTGAAAGGATTGTCGACGGAACTGGCTCGCGACGGCATCCGCGTCAATTGCGTCGCGCCCGGGTGGGTGGACACGGACATGTCGGCGGCGACCCTGAATGATCCGCCGACGCGGGAAAAGATCTTTCGAGGCATACCGTTAGGACGCGTCGGAACGCCGGATGAGATCGCCGGGCCGATTCTATTTCTGTGCACGCCCTATGCTGGATTCATCACGGGCGAGGTTTTCAACGTGAATGGCGGGGCGGTGCTGGT
>DATFVD010000252.1:0-31222 GCA_035260505.1 Terriglobales bacterium | reverse complement strand
GCAAGCGTTCGAATTTCAGTATGTGACGGCTGGATTGACCGCGTACCTGGACCTGACCACCGGCGATGAGCAAGTATTCAGGAAGGGCGACTTTTATGGGATTGAGCCGGGTGTTGCCTATGCTCAGAAATCGGCGCCAGGCACAGAGATCCTATTCATTAAAGTGCCACCGGGGAACGATAAAGTGCCGGTAGATACCACTCCTGAAGTTGAGGCCTGGTTTCGAGAACCGATCAAAGAATAGGACCGATAGAAAGATGGCAAGACGCGACTACTTTTACGATCCAGAAGCCCCGAAACCGAACTCAATTCGCCCAGCAACTGCTGTGGCCTTGTTCAATTCAGCCGGCGAGCTTTTGCTGTTGCACAGAAAGGACAACGATAAATGGACAATGCCGGGCGGAACATTGGATTTCGGAGAATCGCTAACTCATTGCGCTGTCAGGGAAGTACTTGAGGAGACCGGACTTCAGATTCGAATTACAGGTCTAATAGGCACATACACGGATCCTCACATCTTGATCGCCTATAGCGACGGCGAAGTCCGGCAGGAATTCACGTTCGTATATGCCGCGGAAACCGAATCCGGCGAGCTAAAAATTGACGATGAATCCAAGGAAGCTTCTTGGGTGCCACTTATATCTGCGGTTGAGTTGCCGCTGGCCGAATCGCAACGGCGCAGGTTGAAGGATGTTATGGAGTATCAGAAGGATCGGCAGACGTTTTTGAGGTGATCACCACGTCACTTTTTCCCGCCGGCTTGATCGGGAGGACTAGCTAGAAAAGAGGCGATTAAGAGCTCAGTGGCGAGCTAAGCAGAGCGGCTTGCGGGCTGGCGACAACGCGCAATAAATCTAGCAGCGCCTTTTGCGTGCAAGCGGAGATTAATACGCGAGAAGAAAACTTCGAGCTACACGCCATGTGTCAGATCTAGACGAGCTCTCGCCCGACAAGACCAATTCTCAACAATCGGCCAGGATCCGGACGAGGTCCTCGGCGAGAGTCCGTTGGTTGAAGGCATGCATCGATCAAATCGCCAAGGCCTTCAGCAAGGCATCGCGAGCATCGAGATAGTAGTGAATAGTGATCTTGGCAGCCAGATCGTCGGGCAGGTCGTTCAATTGCCGGCGGCTGCTGATCGGCACCAAAATGCTGGCGGCACCTTTTTCGATGGCAACCTCCACCACGGCGATGGGGTTGAAGATCGGCTCGATTGAACCGCCCAGGTTCAAGCCTCCGGTGACGACGAGACCACCTTTGATGCTCTTTTGGAGCAGCGACGAGCAGAATGCGAGAAGCACGCCTATGCCGACGGTAGCGCCGCTCTTGGCGCTGTCAAAAGCCCGCAGCTGAACCGAGAACTCGTGCTGTCGAGGGTCGCGGTCGCCGACGAGTTCGTTAGAACGCACATAGAGATTCTGCTCGGCGCAGCGGACGCTTTCTTTGAAAGGCGGAGGCGTTGGCTGGTTTAGTATCTTCAGACCGCTGCCCGGGCCTTCAGTTATGTTCACCTGATATAATCCCGGGTTTTCGTCGCCGCCACCGGGCGAAATAACCCAAGCTTGTCCCGGCGGCAGAGGATCGTTGCCAACACTGTTCTCGCTGTAAAGCTCGGGCGTTGCCACGAATTTCTCTACGCCATCATCGCCGACCGAATAGCTGAATTGGGTGTTACGAAACTCGGCCGAGCCGATGCGCTTTTGCTGTTCCTTGACCCGCCGCCGGCACTCCAGCGCGATCCGCGACGCCCACTCCAGGACCTCGTCAGGGACTGGGGTATCGGCGTTAGGAGACACCAGCTTGATAAGGCCGCTAACGGTTTTCTGGACGGCGGCCGCGTCGCGTCCGCTCAAGGCGCCACCTAAGTGAATGCGCCCCTGGAAAAGGTTTTGCCGGCTCTGGCGCCGCAGCCGATTCCAACACTCGGATAGGAAATCGCTGACAAGACCGAAGTGATTGGTCAAAAGATCGCGATTTACTTTTGGCAAGTCCCAGCCAGGCAGGTAAGCGTGGATGCGGTCCATGAAAGCGGTGTCGTCACGCATCTCAGGGGGGAGTGAGCCGAAAAGGTGGCCAACTCGTTGCTGGTGTTGCACATCCACATCGAAGTTGCCGACCATCACTATACTCCCATCCGCGCGAATGCTCTCCTTCCCGCGACTGAACTCACCGGACTCCATGTAGCCCTTCATAATGTTCACGCCGTCTTTTTGGTCGAAGGAGACGCCCGAGATTTCGTCGAAGCAAACCACGTCATACTGGCAGACCAATCCGCGCTGACCGTTGGCATTATTGACAAACATGCGCGCGACCGTTGCTTTACCTCCTGAGATAAGATGGGCATACGGCGAGACTTGCTGGAACAGGTGGCTCTTGCCGGTTCCTCGCGGGCCAAGCTCCACCAAGTTATAATTGCGCTCCACGAACGGGACCATTCGGAGCAGCATCATGTCGCGGGCACGGGAGGTGAGCTGTTCCGGTTCCATGCCGATACTTCGAATCAGGAAATCCTTCCACTCTTCTGTGGCAAACGCCTCCCGGCCCTGATAGAGCACGGGCAGCACTTCGCGCTTGGATAGTTGAATCTCCCGGAGCGATTCAATGCCGAACGGGCGGCCATTCTGCTCCTGTGCGATGGTCGGGTCGTAGGCGACTTCGACCTCCGCATAGAAACCGCCCGTCAGCATTCGTTCATTAGCATGGACCATCCCCTCACTGATCCGCACGTCCTTCAGTTGCAAGCTCGGCAAGGTGGCTACAAACGAATCAGTGCCGGCATCCAATCGGGCGGTGATGATGTCAATCAGCTTCACTCGCCCCTTTTCCTTGGCGCGGGCTTTGAACAGCTCATGTTCCCCGGCGCGGACGGTCTTTTCACCAAGCTGACGCTCGACAATCTTGAGGCCGTCGGAAATTTCCTCTTCCTCCACCGAGGCGCAGTAGCGGCCCAACAGAAATTCGGCGACGTACGTAGGAACCGGGTACTGACCCTTGAATTTGCGTACGAGATCCTTGCGCACCACATAGCCTTCAAAAGCCTTTGTCGCAATCGTATCGATGGGGTCCAATTGTTGGTTCATCAGGTCATTCTCCAAGAGTGGTGGATATCGAATCGATCACCTGTTCCAAAGCATCCAGTAAAACAATCGCCGCGCCTTTGCCGATGTCGGAATCATTTTCGAGGAAGACCGTCACCTTACCTTCGGTTGTGGTTTCGCGCGCTTGCTTGTCCGCCAGAAGGGAAGTGTTCGGATCCGATTGGCTGATGCGTACATCCACGCGGACGCCTACACAATGTCCACCGACCGACACCCGACATTTCGCCCCGGTCCATTTGGCTTCCAGGATCCGGGCCGAACCGCCCGTCGGAGGGGCTGCGATCACGCGAAGCACGGGTGTCACCATTTCCTGCAGCGACACGCCGCCGTGGGAATACTCTTGGGAGGCGCGGAAGCAGCCAGCACCCGGCGGGCTCGCTATCGTGACTGCCGGATTCCAATGCCACTTGAACGCCAGTGCGTCGGTCTGGGCATCGGACTTCAACGCTGCGCATCGCCCCCACCGGTGTTCAGCCAGAAACGACTTTATCTCGACCTTCGGCAGGCCACCGGGTAGCAGTAACCAACCGTGGTCGGTCACCACGACTATCTCTGTCCATCCAGCTTTGAGGAGTGCACCGATCCGACTGACTAGATCGCGAAGCTCTGTTTCAACGCTGCGGGCCAACTTCCAGCCCTCGGTGTGACCACGCCTGTCGAGCGCGCCGGCTTCCGACCACGCCGACCCGGAGGGGTCTCCGGTTTGGTCCGAGCTGAGGGGCTGCCACCCGCATTCTTCCAAGGCGCTAACAAAACGATCCTGTGTTAGGAGCTGCCCCGTAGAAACAAGTCGCGTGGAGAACTGGTCGCCTGCTTCACCACCCTGAAGGCTGTCGGCAATCGGGGAAGCTGCAGGCTTGGCGGTAGCCGTGACCGACGGAATGGTGGACCACTCCCAGTCATGCGTGGATTCAATGCCAACCGCCCTCAGTTTCTCCGCCAACAGCTGGGCGAGGTCCATCCGCAATCCGTCCGCAAACAATACAAGCCGTCCCGCAGCAGTTGAGAACGGTTTAGCTCGCTTGGAAACCGTCTGCCCATTATCTAGGATGAGCTGTTGGAGATGGCGAGCGGTGTTTTCGAGCCACGGAAGATAGACGGCCCGCACGGTTCCCAGTACAGCACCGTGCTGTTCCGGCGTCCCGCATGCTGCCATGGTGGCAAGGGCAGCGGCATCCACGTGCCAGCCGTTCCTCGCATAAAGCTCGGCATAGGCTTCGGGAGTCGGAGCTCCGGGCACGGTCTGGCACAACCCGGCCAGTTGGGCCAGCGGTTCTAGAGCAGTTGCCAGTGGGCTTAGCCCCAGCTTCTGCCATGGGTAACCGCGGCGCGCTGCGTGTTGCGCTTCCAATTCAGCGATTCGCCGGATCGTCTCGTCCTGCGGACTATCCTCCAGGGACTCCAAAGCCTGCTGCAACTTTCGCTCTTCGCTTTCGTTGATGTTCGGCCAGACCTCGGCGGAATCAAACATGCTCGGGTCTTTCGGCGCGGCCCGCTTAAGCCAATCCACAACCCCAGAGTAATTGCCCGGCGCCTCGGCAAAACGCTGCCAAACCTTGCTCCAAGGATTGCTGCGACCGGCCAACAGCTTCGCCGCCTTGAGCGAGCCGTCTTTCACTGGATCGAAGCGGAAGTCCGCTTTGCATTGCTCACAGAAGGCTTTCCATTCCGCGTCCGAGCGGCGCTGCTTGAACGCGGCTGGATCACTTAGCCAGCGCAGCAGCAAGCCGGTAGCATCCGGTGCCACCAGCCCGTTAAAAAACTCTGAATCCAAACGGCGCCCCTGCAACTCGGAAAGCGGTTCGGACATGAGTGACGGTAGAGCGCCGGCCAGTGCATCGAGCGTCGCTTGGTCTTTGGCCACATCGAGACCTAGGCCGCCGTATTTGGAAACCAGAAAGGCGTAGGGCGTCCACTCCTTACCGTTCGCGTGCAGCCACATCACGCCTCGATACTGCAGCTCCACCAGCGCCGCGAGTTCCTTCGGGCAGTCCTCTGCGGCGCGGAGCTTCTCCCGGCTGATGTCAGCCAGGTAAAGAATCGGGGTGGTTCCTGCCGAAGGCGCACCTTCAACGACTCGCGCCTCGATGCAACGCAGCCACAGCGCCGGCCCCGTGCGCTTGTTCGGTTGATAATTGCCCAGCAGAAACAGCTCCGGCAGCATCGGCTGTAACACCGGCATGACGCATTCCCATAACCGCTCGGGATCAGCCCAGACGACCGCGCTGGGCGCGACCTGGTCGCCCACAGCGTAGGCTTGGGCGGATGTTCTGAGGGCGGCCGCTAACTGTTCTGCGAGAGTGCTCATCGCGCCTTGTTCGCCGCCAGCTTGAACTCGTTGGTGTAATGGCAGTCGTTCCAGCGATTACCATCCGGCTCCTTGCCAACTCCGGCAAAATCTTGCGTTTTCTCATCCCAGCCCCAGAACCAAGGGAAATCCTTCTTGTCGCGGGTGGGTTCCTTCCCGCGGTCCTTGTCCCATTTAACGTTGGGTTTGATCCGCAAAATGCCGGCGCCTTTCCTGCCGCCCGGGATGTCTTGGGCCAGGAAGGGGCGGATGTTAACGCGCACGCCGTCGTTCATGTCGGGATGCCAGCCGATGGCTTGTTTGGAGAGCGGTTTCCAGCGGGCGAATAGGTCGTAGGGCGGTTCACCTTCCAGGATGAGCTTGAGACGGGTCTGCAACTGCTTCGCGGCTTGGAGGCGGGCGTCGCTTCCCGCTTCCTCCTCTTCGAGGCCGGCCTGCTGGCGCCGGATCCAATCCCCTAAGTAGGCATAAGTGAGTTTTTCAAGGTTGACGTGGGTGAGCTGGTGATAGTTCACCAGCGCGCTGAAGCCACTCTTGTGGCCATCCCAGAGGTGCCAGATGAACGGGCGATGGTGGAAGATCTCGCAATGTTGTTCGAAAAACTCGTCTCGCAGCCACTCCTCCAACGTCTCGGACCGGCCGCCGTTGAGGCCGGCGCTTGCAATCAGCGCGCCGAGATCGAATTTACCCGAGACCTGAGCCAATAGACTGCGCAAACGCTCGGCGGCTGGCGCGTTGCCTTTGGTGGCGGAAAGACACACGATGCCATCCGTATCCACCAGCTTTTCGAGACCATCGAGCCCGAGCGCCGGGCAATCGACAAAACTTGATCCTGTCTGGCGCGGCCACCGGTAGCCGAGTAACCGCGCCACGGCTACGTGCAACGGCTGGTCGGAGCCTTTTGGATGCCCGTTGAACAACCACTGCGTCGGGTCACTGGAAAGCGGCTTCGGCAATCCTTCAGGATATACCTTCGCTGCCACCTTCTGCCAGTGCGCGAGGTCGAAGGGGATTTTGACCAATGTGGCGTTCGTGACGTTGAGCTTCCGGTCGATCCGTCTAACGGATATGTTAAACTCTGGCGAATAGCAGAAGGCCCAAATTGGCAACACGTCGGAGGCAAAATGGGGCACGATCACAGCGCAACTTTGATCGTACAACTCCCCAGTGTAGATACTACACTTCAGTTCGTTCATCTGGCTAACGACGATGCCTAATCTTCCCCAAGCTTTGTTGCCGCGTTGATCAGAATCGTGGAGCTTAACACGTCGGATATCAGCTTCCTCTCGAAGATGACCGCGCTCACGGTCATAAAGGATAATCATGCTACGACCGCCGTAGGACGTCGTTTCGCCAACGGTGGCTTGTTGAAAATGCCAAAGTCCGCCGTGTTCGACGGTTTCCCAGAACAACCTTTGAAACCGGGGCGAATCGCCATTTTGAATTCCAGCGTAGCATTCAGCATGCGACAAAAGTAGGATGGATGCTTCACCTTCCTCGAACGTAAAGCGTGCATCAGGATTCCTCAATTGACTCAGCTGCCGAATCCCATGAATCGCCGACGCACCGAGCATTTGCGCCTTTTCCGCAACAGTCTTTGCCGGATCAACATCCATTACCGCGATCGAGTGTTCTGCGCTAGGAGCTTGGCGCGATACAATCATCAGTGCCACGTTCACGACTTCACCGCTAACTGTCTCGAACGCGCCGGAACCGAGCCGCGCTACACAGCTCCATTGTCCATCGGTAAGCATTTCCGCGCGGAACTTCTTATACGAGCCAAGGAAAAGCCAAGCCTGTGGAGTCACGAGAGCCGCACGTCCGCCTTCACTACAGAACTGCACGCATCTCTCAACAAAGACCGTCGCTAGATCCGCTTTAGCTTTTGGATAGGAGTTTTCACAGAACTCCTTCAGAACAGAACCGTGTTTCCCATTCCTGAGGTAAGGGACATTGGTCGCTACAAGAGTAAACTGGTCGGTGAGAATTTCCGCCGCCTTCGCCAGACCTCGCGCGGTAACGGTCATTTCATGCTCGGTGTCGTCCTTGGTCTCCTGTACCAGAGCTTTTTCCAGCAGCGGCTGGAGTTGATGGAAGGTGGCCACCAACAAATCGCCTCCGTCAGCACGCGGGTTGATAAGGCTGCCCAGCACGGGAGCGTCTCTGAACAAAAGGTAAAGTCGCTCCATCCCGTTCTGGAGCCGCTCGTTATCACCGGCCAGCTTCAACCAGTCTTCCTTCTTGGCATTCGGAGCGCGGCCAGAACAGGCCAGATTCATCGCCGGCAGCTTGCAGTGCCCAATTCGCCGCCACGCGGCCAGAGCCAGGTTGAACGCTCCAATCTGCGTGCAGCGAGGGTCAATTTCCAACCCAAATAGGTTGTCGCGGATGACCGCGGCTACCGCCGTCGCTTCGTCGCGTATTTCCTCAGCCATGCATAACGCCACCAGCCGCTCGAACATGGCAACCATGAAATGCCCACTACCCATGCACGGGTCGAGGCACTTGAGTTCCTTCGCTCTCTTTGGCCAGCCGCCGAACTTGCCAGCGGCGGGTGTCCATTTGCCGTCCGAGGCTTTGATGAAGCGCAGGTACTTCCAAGGACATCCCGGCAGCGTCATGGCTTGGCGAAGTTCCTCTTCGCTCTCGGCGCTTTCTGCCAGCTTGGGATTCGCGGCGAAAACCTTGCCCGCGCGCCACGCGCCGAGTGTATTGTCGAGCAGGAAATCCACCATGTAGTCTTCGGTGAACAACTGCGTGACCGCCGGCAGTTCGTCCGCGCCGATCTTGTTGCCGGCGGCGTTGACCTCGTCCTTCCGTTCCGCCTGCCAGAACTGGTAGCACCAGCCAAGGCTATCGCTGGCGGTGAACACCTCCACCGGCAGCCCGGTGACCAGCTGAATGAGCTGTTTGCGGTCCTCGACAGGCAGGTCCACCGCACCCGCAGGGTCGTCAGCGCGGCAGATTTCGGGCAATTCCTTTGCCGCGAAGCGGGCCGCGACGGCCCACGCGTCCTTAAGTTCGACTGACGGGGCGAGTTCCTCGCAATCGTCTAGCGAGATGGATACACCATGCTCTGGCGAGATGAGGAGATTGTTCTCCAGGAGAAACCGGGCGAAGAGGAGCCGATGCCATTGGTCGTAGGCAAGCTTCTCGACGAGGTGCTTGATCTCGTAAGCACCCGGCCGGGTCTGGCTCTCGCCATCGCCCATTTGTTTGGCCTGGGCACGGAGTTTGCGCCGGAGATCGCGCTGCGGCTCATCCATATGTCGGTAGGGATCCGGCTCGTGCACAGCGAGAGCTTCGAGCGCCTTGCGTGCGGCGCCTTCAGCGATCTTACGAGCTTGCTTGATCGCGTTTTCTAACTGACGGCGGAGATTTGTGTGAAGGGCGCTCACAGAATCACGGGGCCATCTTTGAGTTTTTCTTCAACCTGTTTGCGAGCGTCTGCGAGCCACTGGTCCAGTTCGGTAGCGTTGTGGATGGTGGCACCGTGCAACACCACGCGCTGGGCCTCGGGTTCCAGCAGTCGGCTGGCCGCGTCTAAAGCGCGGGAGAACCGTTGCGGCACTGCGTCAAGCAGATTCCGCCGGTCGGTGAGGTTGCAGGCGCGCAGCGCACCCACGATTTCATCGTCCGTACCGATGTTATCTTTCGCCGGGGGTGTCAGCTGGCAGGTAGTCATAAATTTGGTGCGCTGCTCGTCGCTCAGGCGGTTCCACACTTGCGACGTGGCGAGTCCATCGTCGCCGGCCTTGAAGGCCGCAGCGAGTTCGTCCTGCAGCTTGCCGACCGCGATACGCAACGCAGTAGTGAGTTGTTTGGTCAGCTCGGGCACGGGATCCGGGTTCGCCAGCAAAGTCCGGCCGTCGGTAATAGCGGTGATCGACCGGGTGATGGCATCCGCTTCGGGCAAGCCTGTGGCAAATTCATGAAATTCCAGCAGCCGTTCCCACGCAGGCGAGCGCTTGGCAATAGCATCAGCGGTTTTCTTAGAGTCGGTGAGCTTGGCGGTGAGATCGTCCTTGTGCTCGTGGATCCTGAGGAGTTGGGCGTTACCGCTGAGCATTTGCAGGGCGCGAACGTCCTGCGTATCGGCGGACTCAGGCCGGGGCGCGCTGCCGCCGGCGGATTCCGCCAGCACGAGGAGCTTTTGCAGGAACTGCGTGGCGGCTTCGGATTCTTTGCCGTTCTGTGTTGCGACGCCGATTTTCTGAAAGAGTGCCTTGAGGTCGAGCCGCTGTTGCACGTTGAGCGGCGGCACATCCACGTAAAAGCTCGCGACGCCCACTTGGTTCTGCGGGAGGGATGCCTGCGCCGCCTGTCCGTTAATGGTGGCGCGAAGGTTGCCGGCGAGGAGCATGACCAAAAGCGCGCCATCGATCGCATCCTTCTGCCAGCCAAATGGCGCGGACCGGAAGTTTTCTTGAACGTCTTTGCCCTTCTTGCCAGCCCCAATGAAATCAAGTACACGACGGCAGACCGGATGCTTGGTGACATCGCCAGGGTAGCCCACCTGCGAGAGAGCGCCCACATCACCGGCACGGGAACGCGTGACGGCCTGGCCCCAGTTGGCGTGGTCGGCCTCGGAAAATTGCGGGAAGAGCCGCTCCAAAGCACTGTTGGCGGAATCCAGGACCTTATCTGCGAGTTCAATGCCATTGGCTTCCTGTCCGCCACCGAGAAACACCTTTGCACCGCCGATAACCTTACCGAGAAGTTCCTGAATCCGGTGGCTGGCGACTTCAAAATGGGTCTCGATGGCCTTGCGGGCCTCGATGGCTTCAGGTGTGGTGGCCGGGCCATGGGCGTCCAGCGTTTCCTGAGCTGCGACGTGAGAGGCGATCGCCTGCCGCAGTTCCTCGTGGTGGAGCCGCGGCAGGAAGCCGAAGAGCAAGGGGCTAGTGAGCCCGGCGGCACGGGCGTCATTTAGGAAGGATTTGTCGTCGTCGCTCCATCCGTCCCGCAGCCAGAGCGTCACCTCGTCATTATTAGAAATCGGACGGCTTGAGGAAAGCTCGACGCCAAGTTTGCGTGGCTGCCGAGAGCTACCCTGGTGCAGCGATATGGGCTTTAAAGCCTGCTTTGCCCCCCCACGCAGCAGATCCGCACGCTTGGAATTGATCCGCTGGTCGTCATTGAGGACGGCGGTACGGCGGCGGTTGAAATCGTGCGTCCAGAGCACGCCCTCGCGCGTCTGAAGGCGGTATTCGGATTCCACCGCCATGATATTGCCGGCAGCCACGAGCTGCGTGAGCAACTTCGGGACTTTCTGTTCTAGGTTTGGGCGGTCGTTTTTTAGATCGCTCACGAGTAAGTCCACCAGCGTTTCGGCGTTTGCCCGGACGCCATCGTCCGCACCGGGAGTACGAGGCAGTTTGCCAATAAGGAAAATCAGGGCGCACAGGCTGGAACGGAGATCACTGTCCTGGGCGTCGTCACGCTGCTTAAGGATTATCTCGTTATACTCGCGCTCTAGCTCACCGGAATTGATGAGGTCAGAAGAAATCTGGTCGTAAATGAAGTCCGCCGGTACCACCGTGCCCACGGGAGCCGCAGCGGTCTGCCGCGTCGCCTCGAAGACAATCTGCAATTGGGAGCGCAACTGGGCTTTGGTTCCTGAATGGTCAGTGTTGCGAAGCACTTTCTCCCAGAATCGCCGGCGCGTGGGAAGGAGCGGGTAATCGGCGACAAAGAATTTATCGTCGTCGTGGCTGGCGGCGAAGCGGGTGCTCTGGAGATGGCGGGCCACTTCGCCCTGGTTGGCGTCCAGGCGCTTCGAGATGGCTGACTCGTGCTCCGGCTTTTTGCGGAGGACTGTTTTACGGATGACACTCTCGACATCGGCATCTGAAAGCTGCACACGCACAACAAAGCGGGCCTGAAGCCGTTGCAGGCTGGGAGTCGTATTCAACGCGGACTGACCGGTGCCGACGAAAAGAAGGCGCTGGTCCAGCTTCGTGCAGCAATGCTCCGCAATTTCTTGCAAATCCATTGCGCGCTGGATTTTTTCGGCGATGAACTGTTGGACTTCGTCCACGACGAGCAGCGTGCAGGGGAGGTTCCCTTTCTCACCGAAGACTTGTCGGAGGAAATCTAGCGCCTGACCCATAGTGGGCGAGGTGATTTCGGGAAAGCCGGTACGCATCGCCTCCTGGACGTTGGTCACCGTTCCGTATTTCGAGTCAGCAGCCAGGAGCGCCTCAGCAAGTGGCACCGAATAATTCAGATTCCCTACTTCCTCGAGCAAATCGTAGTTCTTTTTCTTTAGGGCCTTCGTCACTGGCGTCTCCAGACCAGAGGAACGCAGCCATAGGATGAATTTTGCATGGGCGAGATCTTCGGGTAGGCCAGCAGATCGCAGTACCAGTTGCACGAAAGCTAATCGCACATTGTCCATGGAGCCCGCTCCAAGGGTGCCCGCAGCCGCGCGCAGTCCACCGTAGGGTTTGCTGCGATTAGTGAGTTCTTGCAGCAGGTCGGCAATTTCGGTCGGCAATTTCACAAGCGAGCGGGCCGTGGCATGATCGGCAAACTTGTAATCTTCCCAGAGATAACGGAGCACCTTGACGAGATGCGACTTGCCGCTGCCGAAGAAGCCGCTGACCCAGACGGCCTTCTGCTCCTCTCGCTTCAGGCCGTCGAGGTAGGCCGTAAGAATCCGCTCGAGCCCGCGGGCGTATTCACCATCGCAGACAAAGGTCTCCAGTTCGAAGCGGAGCGTCTTGATCTGGCGCTCGTCCTGGCCGATTTCGGAGACTTTGGAGACGCCGTTATTGAGCAGTTCATTGGTTGTGGGATCGCGGAAGTAAAGTTCGCGGTTAATCATGGGTCGATGAAGCTTTCGATTGAGGTGATGGGAACGGCCATGTAATTGAAGCCGTCGCGCGCGTCCATGAAGCGATAGACATTGTTTGCGTACTCCCCCGGAAAGAAGATGAGCAAGCGTCCGCGCACGCCGTCTTCGACGCGTTCAATCAGACTGGAGACCCTCATGAAGTCGAATAGAGACGCAAGGCCAGTGACGGCCAGGACACCGTTGGCATCGACCTCTTCGCGAGAACAGGCCTGTTTGATCAGAGCTGCAGCCCGAACCTCGAGATCACCTCCGACCCGAAAATGCTCCGGCTTCTGAAAAATCGACTCCCGGTATTTGTGTGCAGCCAGGAATTCCGGGAGCAGGCGTGTAAGGTCAACGACGGTCCATCCGTGGTTGGCCGCGAGCGTGACCTCCTCAAACTGCGGAAGACGTGCCCGTACCCGCCTTTCTTCAGCCGGTGGATAAACCGCGAACGAGACGCGCTCTCTACCTGACTTGTTGGCCGGCCAAGGCAGGCGCATTTGGCGGGAGTAGTTTGAAAGAAGACGATCGACGGCGGTCATGATGGTTGGGCCCGGAAATCAGCGAGCAGCGGAAAACTCAATTCAACGATCTCACCCACCGCACGCAGATTCAGTAGTCCGGCCCGATGGGCCTCAAGGCCCGCGGCCTTGGCTCGGTCGGGGTTTAGATCGAGGAGGCGGTGCCAAGGATTGGAAAATACTGCTGCGCCGTGGTAGCCGGCAAGATCCCCGAGGAAAAAGGCCAAGGTGACAGCAATGGTTGTGGGCTTGATTCTTTGGCGAGTCTTTTTCGCACGACCGGAGAGATGCCCGGACTGAGTCCACGAGGAAGCGGCATGGCGTGCGGTCTGGTTTCGGCTCAGTTCCGAATACCGATTCGGAAAGGCTGCTTCGAACGCCTGTGCAAGGCTGACCGTTTCAACTCGTTCGCCTTCTGATGCATCAATGACGGGCGGGGTCGTGGCTCGCAATAGAGGATCGCGTGCCCAGGCCACCTGGATGGCCAGGAGCGGAAGACTCGCGCTGTCGATGGCGTGCAGTTTTCGCAACAACCCAAAGATCGGCGTCTCTTCATCAAGAGCATACAGCTCGCGGAGTCGTCGCAACGACTCCCTCTGGGTGCTCTCTGTATTCTTGCCCAGGACGTTCCGCCGAAGAATGGCCTCTTGGTAATCGGCAGCGCCGGAGTCCCGCGGAACGTTGGCCAAAACAGCACTTAGTTCCGCGAGCATCATGGTTCGGCTGATATGCGGGCCGCCGGAAGAGAATTTGAGGCCGAACGTCTCCAAAGCTGGTGAGGAAGCGGGAAAGCCGAGTGAGGAAGCGCTGCTGGCTGTTAACTGCAGATCGTCGAGGCGGGTCATTTTCTTATCGTTGACATGCTTAGAGAAAGCATCGTCAGCACTGACTTAGCCGGGGGAATACGGAAACCAGCGGTCATCTAAAACAGGCAAAAGGGGGTCATAGGAACGAAAGTTACCGAGATTATCTGGAAAAGGCACGCAAACTGAAGTCAGAAATAGAGTCTCTGGTAAAATCGCCATGGCGATTCGCCGCGCCGCTCGAAGTACTGTTGTTCGGACAAACAAGCGGCCGGACGCTGTCGTGTCTCTTAAAGGAGTCTTCGAAAATGGCTAAGAAGCGGCTAAGAGCGATAAAAGCCTTTAATAGATTTATCGCGTAAGTCGTTGCCGTTTATGAGTGCACCGTGTTGGAATCGAACCAACAACCCAGTGATTAAGAGTCATGTTCTCCCCACATGGCACTCGTCGGACGCATTGAGATTCAATCAAATCAAATCTGCGACCTGAACTAAGGGAATCAAAAAAGTGTCCAAGAAGTGTCCAAGCAGCATTCCGTTCTCACACCTTTATTGGTGCATAAGGCATTGATGTTGAGGCATGCACCCGGCGTGATTCGAACACACAACCTTCTGATCCGTAGTCTAAATGTTGGGGGGTTCTCAACTATTTCAAAAAGTGTCCGTAATGTTCATTATTGTTCCTCGTAGATTAAGTCTGATAGAGGGCTGCAGTTCATTGCGTGATCCTGTCATCGGTTTGTTCAATGGTTGCTGGCCTATCGGATTCATCCTCTTCTGGTAGGGACTGAGGCGGATCGCCACCTCGGTCAATAAAAAGTCAGCGGTGGTTGCGGAAACGCTGATACAGATCTCAGAGGCGAATTACGTTGATTGAGGACCGTCCGTGGAACCCTTACACCGCCCCTTTTTAGCGGAATGAAAAATGTCTCCGAAAGCAGCACGAACGTCTAGCAAACGGAATCACCTCACTCCGACTCCAACCACTCAATAGTGCGCGGTACGTCAAAATGCGTATAGACAGGCTTCTGTCATCCTTGAGATGGTGAGCGGTATTTATGATCTGTGATTTTCCACGAAAACTGACGCGAAGCTTTCCGAAATTTGAGGTACGCCCACGACGAGAAAGTGGCAAAGCTTGAGAAACGTCACAGTAAAAATCAGTTGAACTAGGAAGGAAGCCAAGTCGACCCAACAGGGAATTAAGTCCGAAGAGATGGCTTCTCCCACACACTTCTGATACAGTTTTTCGAGGTATTGTCTCCGTCACAAAAAATGACCGCACGAAAACTCTATAACGTCGTATCTCTCATTAGGGGCCACGAGGTCGATCCCTCCAAGGACTCGCGCGATCTAGGTCGCTCCACTTTCACGAAGCCACGGCGGCTCGTGAGGATGAGTTTGATGCCAACGACGTTTCCAAGACAAACGAACTGGCGCTCGTCCCGGATTTTCAGGTTCTTGACAAACTCTTTACATTAACTTTCCGCGCTAACACCTGTGCTGCGAGAACGGTTTGGGCTCTTATGAAAAAAGCGTCGGTCTTGGAGCTGAAGAAATCTAGCCTAAAAAGCCTGCGAAAAGCGCTTCGTCCCTCCGGCCCATCGGTCGAAAGCATCATACCTGTTATACAAAACCGAATAGCTGTGGGTTACTCTCGGCTAGAGAAGGACGACTATCGCCTGGAGATCCGGGTACAACGAAAAGACGGCCCGGCGTATAAGCAGGCTCTTCAGATCAAGGAAGAGGCCCATGACGAAGCCAACATTGAGGTTGTCAGGCAGATTGCGATTCCAACCAGACTCGAGATTGAGGATGCTGATCCGCATCCGGCTCTGATTAAGAGAGTGCGTCCGTTGCAGATCGGACTCTCGATCGCACATCGCGATGGGGCAGCCGGAACGCTGGGTGCCTTCGTCGATACCGACGATGGGCACTGCATTCTAAGTAATAGTCATGTATTGGCCCAGCCCTCCGCCGCGGCTGAAAACGATCCGATATTCCAACCTGGTCGTCCGGATGTCGCTCGCTTGAATAACAAGGGCCAGATAGGCCGGCTCTACAGCTACGATGTACTATCACGCAATGTCTCAAACGACTGCGACTCTGCGATCGCACTTCTTGAAAAGGACGAGAGTCATATTGGGAATGTGATTCCTGCTGGCTGTGGTTCCCCTTTCGCAGGCGGCAAGATCGTCTTGCGGGAGCAAATAGACGATCTACTCACCAAAGGTAGGGAGGTCTATAAAATCGGCCGCACAACGGGTTGGAGCGTTGGAACCATCGATGCGGTTGCCGTAGACGATTTGATCGTCTCCAGCGGGCTTGGTAATCTGATCTATAGTGACGTCATTCAAATAGAATGGATGGACCAGAAAAAGCCCTTTTCATTGCCCGGCGATTCCGGAAGCTTGGTTTTTTTACAAGATGGGGATGAATTTGTGGCCTTTGGATTGCATTTTGCAGGCGGAAAGAAAGAAGGGGGTGAGGGGGTTAGTTTTACTTGTAATTTAGCGTTGGCCTTGGATTCTCATAGTGCTACGTTTTTATAGTTGTTGATGAAAGGGAGCCCAGTCATGAGTTCGATGGAGAAGGCGAGAAATGCTAAGGAGCATGTCCGTAATCTATTGCACGGCATAGTAGGCATCAATGGTATTGGTATTGGCTGGACGGATAATGGCGAGCCGTGTGTTCGGGTTAATGTCGTCGAGGATATCGATCCTAGAGAGCGGCGTAAAATTCCCCGCGAAGCCTGTGAAGTTCCCGTTCAGGTGGAAAGCATAGGGATAATTCGGCACGAAGGTCGCTAAACCTTAGCTTTAGGGAATCATCCGATGAGTCTCTCATCGAGTTTGATAGCATTCCTTGCAGCTGCATCGGAAGAGAAGGAGCCTTCCAAATGGGCTGTTACCCGATAGGGTCTGGTTCTTGGTGAACGTTAAGTAGACCCGATACGCAGAAGCTCAACCAAAACCTCGTGCAACTGAGCCAGCAGCATCCGCGCTAAGAGTATCGCCGGATCACTGAGCCGCTTTACGATTAGACTCAACAGGGCTGTTCTCTGTGGATACTCATTTTGCTCGACGAACACGCCAAAGGGTGTCTAGCCATTCAAGCTGGGTATCCGGTATGTGCCCTTGACGCGATCAGGTCCTGGAGTTGGCCATCGCCCGTTTGAGGCACGCATGAGCACGCGCACAGCAACATACTTTAGCCATTTAAACACGTGTGATCCTTGCCGACTCTAGCGAGCGTTGCGCATCTGGGATTGTACGCACTTCTACGTATAGACGTCAGGCCGGATTACAGATTTGGTGGATGCTGCGCAAAACGTTTTACACCCCAATTTCCCGTGACTGAAAAACAACGTCGGCTCGCAGCATACACTCGCCAGGTGCTATCCAGACGGCCTGAGGTCGGCCTAGAGGCTGTTCGCGAACTTCCGGATGCTCGCGCGGAAGCCGCGTCTGGAGGGCTGGAAAGCGCAATCAATGACACCTTATTCGGTCCGGGTCAGGAAGCGGCTCTCGAAGCCATCGTGTTACCGAAGCTCCGACCGGTAGCCTTCATCAAGGCGGATAGCTTCGATGATTTGCCGGATCCGTGGGCACATGTGGTCATATTTCGCGATGCGCTTAAGCCCGTGATCCAGGCCATCGGGCGCGTCGAAGTGCAAAACGCTGGCGTGCCGTTCGGCGGTACGGGCTTCCTATGTGCACAAAACTTGATTCTGACGAACCGGCATGTGGCGGAAATTTTTACGTACGGCGTGGGCGCGTCCAGCTCATTGCAGTTCATTCCAGGCAGGTCGGCGGGATGGGAAAAACGGCCCACGAGCGACAGCCTGCCGCTGGCGTCAAGTTCAAAGTTGTGAAGCCACTCATGGTGCATCCGTATTGGGACGCGGCATTGCTAGAGGTTAAGCTTGAGGACGCTGTTCAGGCACCAGAACCACTGAAGCTCTGCGCCACCGCTCCCGACGCGGCTGGGTTCGCTGACCGCGAGGTGGTTGTGATCGGCTATCCATATTGGTCGGAGGGTCATGATCCGGCGATTATGAAGCAAGTTTTTGGCGGCGTGTATGGCGTGAAGCGTCTGCAACCCGGCAGGCTCATGCGCAGAGAAAGTGTCGAGTCCTACCGCCATGAAGTCGATGCCCTGTTACACGACGCTTCAACTCTGGGCGGGAACTCGGGTTCAGCGGTCCTCGATCTGAAAACGCAGCAGGTTCTAGCTCTGCACTTCTCGGGCACGTATCTGGTAGCGAACTATTCGGTCCCCGTCTGGGAACTGGCCAGCGATGCCCGCGTCGTGGACGCTGGCGTGAATTTTACCCCGACTATCGCCACGCCCGTGCCGCGCACGCCAGAGGAAGGTGGCCCAATATGGCTTGCGGCCTGGAAAGACCGAGAGATTACTGTCACCGCCCCTCCGCGCGCGGGCGCTGAAGCGCTACCGCCGGATCGTACCACGCTGATCGACCCAGGTTGGTTCGAGCGCTGCTCGGATGAAGAACTGCGCAGACTGTACCAGCGCGACCCAGAACAGTTCCGCTCGCTGCTCGCCGCTAGCTTTACGGCGGACGAGGCACAGGACATTTACGACACGGTGCTCTTCGACGCCTCGGTGGAAGGCGTTCGAGAGCGTGCCGTTGATCCCTCATTGCCGGAAATCATCCTGCTCCCAGGGATCTTGGGCAGTCATCTTCGTGGCAGCTTCTGGGGACGTTCGTGGCTGAATCTGCTCACTCTGCCTTTCGTCGATCTGCTTCGAACGCTGGGTCTCGATGCGAATGGCAACGACCCCAACAACCTCGCTCCGGACGGTTACATGGAGACTTCCTATGCCAAGGCCGCCCGTACCTGGCGGCATGAGGGCTTCATGGTGCACGAGTTTTGCTATGATTGGCGCAAACCGCTTGCGCAGTCCGCCCAACGCCTGGATAGATTCATGCGCGAACGCCGCCGGGCTAGGCGCGAAGCGCGCTTCGCCCTCGTGTGCCATAGCATGGGAAGCCTCGTTTCGGCAATCTATGCGCGGGATGTGGCGGATTGGCGGGACTTCGTGGAGCACGCGGTGCTTTGCGGCGGACCACTCGGCGGCAGCTTCGCTATCATGGAGATCTTGTCGGGTGAATTTCCTTTCGTGAAGAAAATCGCCGAAATCTCGAGAGGCTCTAGCATCGACGAGGTGCGGCGGATGGGCGCGAGTTTCCCCGGCGCACTGGAGATGCTCCCGCACCCCGCCCTTTTCACTTCTGACGGCGCGGATGCGGAGTTGCTCTACCGGCGCGAATCCTATGCTTCCTTCGCGCGGCCTGGCGCCGATTGGCTGCAGGCTAGCCGCATGATTAAGGACGATCTGCGTGCCACTCCACTGTTGAGCCGCGCTTCCTGTCTCGTCTGTGTGGACCGCCATACCGCAGGCACATTCGCTATTATCAACGGCGAAGTTCGTCACAGCCATCAGAGTGTGCGTGGCGACGACACCGTGCCCGCCGTCAGTGCACTCGTTATCGGAGTGCCAGCCTACCGCGTAGATTACCCTCATTCCGATCTCCTTAGAGACCCAAAGGTACTCGATGCCGTCCCGCGCATCCTCCGCACCCAAAAGCTGCCCATCGAATCCGTCACGACCGCTGTTCTGAATCAACCCCTTCCCGAAGCCCCCGCTCCTTCCCCGGAAGCGCTCGCTATCAAACGGGCTGCCGAAGCCGCCGTCGTACGCGAACGTATGCGGCACGGCATTGCTACTGCAGACGATCTGCGCTGGATACTGAGCACCGAATGAAACGGATGACGGCATGAGCTTACAGAAGCTGCTCGAAGACGCGCGTACGGTAATCGCCGACCTTGATGAGGCCTGCGAGCGCTTGCACGCCGCGCCCGCCCCAGAAAACGCCGTCGGAGACCGCGTGCGGCTCCATACAACGCCAGGCGCCGACGTTTCCACCGCTTCTGCTTCGCACGTCCAGCTAGGCTGCCTCGACAGCCCCGCTGCGGGCGTAACAGACGCTTCCCGCATTCGATTCGCCGCCTTGTCCGGCTCATCGCATCGAAACCTTCTCGAGGATTTCGCCAATGCTGGCAGCACGAGGCGCTCCAACCTAGCCGAGGAGCACCGCAAACAGCTCTTCAGCATAATCTTTGCGCTCTACCGGCCAGGTCCCGCGTTTAGCAACGGCCATACTCTCGCGGCCAATGCTCTCAGCTCCAAAGTTACCCCAGGCGGCAATACTTGGCAGGAAACCGTTTCCCATCCTGATCCAGCGCGGCCTGCTAGTACCTGGGACGAAGCGCTCAAAACCATCGCCGCCATCGCCCGCCAATGCCCGCGTCTGGATCAGCAGAACGGCACCCAAGCCGGCTCCGGCTTCCTTCTGGCAGGTGGCACACTGCTCACGGCACGTCATGTCATTTTGTATCCCGGGTGGCTCTTTGGTAACCCGCCCGACCCTTCCGGTAGACCCGGCTGGGTGCGTTACAACCGCGTCAGTGGTGCGGGCCCCGCCGTCGAAGCCCTGATCCCGGCCACTGACCACATCACCGCACAGATCGTGGCGCCCGACATGGCTGCCGTCAATCAGACCCCGGACTGGCGGGCAGCCTTGGCCGCTTCCGTCCTCTCCGCCGAATTCGGCTCCCTGCCCGGATTGCTCTTGCAAACCGAACCTCTGTCGGAGGCCGAACTCAAGAGCCGGCCTGTCGCCGTCATCGGCCACCCACTTCGCGGCAATGCTGGCGGCGACTCCGCGGACGTCCATGTTGTCTTCGGCGACGCGCCGCTCGGCACTAAGCGCTTCATGCCTGGTCAACTCGACGGCGAAAAACCGCTTCTCGAAGAAACCGGCCAGGCATTCCTCAACCACGACTGCTCAACCCTCGGCGGCGCCAGCGGCAGTTGCCTTTTAGACCTTGCCACTGCCAGGGTCCTCGGCATCCACGTCGCAGGCGGCGCCTTTGCCGGAAATCGCGCTGTGCCCTCATGGATCATCGCGGAAAGACTGGCCAAAGCGGGGTGTGCATAGTTATTCTCTTCCCAAACTCATGACACTTCCCGTCTGGTACCTCCAAGCTGGCAGCGCGGATGGCGCGGGGAATTTTCAAGTCCATAACCAGGCCAGTGCGGTCTTAGTCGCGGCGCAGAAGAAGGGTGAAAATGACGCGCGCAAGTTTCTGTTGACCGTACAACACGCCCTGCGTAGCGGCGACCTGCGTGCAGGCTGCTATCACACCATCTTCCATGCCTGGCCGCCTAGCGTAGGATACAATCCCGCGACAGCGATCCCCGTCAGCATTCTTGCCGAACTCACGCCCGACGCTACATCTCCGCTCGCGGAGCCAGAGGACCTTGCCTTTCTCCTGCTGCCGCGTGGCGCAACGGGCAGCCCGGTTGCGAGCCTTCTTGAGGATGCGCTGTGCCAACCAAATCTCGATGAGCTGAACATCGCCGGAACATCAGCGGCGATAATCTCATTAACGACCACGCCGGCATTGTCGAGGCGGCGACGCACCCCGACTGGCGCTTCGTGGGAATGGCCTCCGCAAGCGCCGTTGGAATCCTCGGTCCCGGAAACGGGCGACCCGCAGGGGGGGTCAGCGGCGGAGGCGTCTTTTATAAAGGGCGGCTGGCAGGACTCTATCGGGGCGCATTCATCGACACTGGCGAGCATCTTTTCCTACCTATCACCCGGCTCCGCGAGTGGTGCGACTTCCGTGGATACGAATTGGTAAACCCGGCATACGCCCCGGCCGCAAAGCTGTTGCAAGACAAATTCTTATCGCGGATTGGCGCACTTCCGTGGACACATTTTCTCGGATTGATCGGGTCACTTGGTTTCAACGCAGCCAAATTTTCCAAAAGTTTGAAAGCGGAGGAGCTGTTCAAAATATTCTCCGGGGCAGTTGCCGACAGCGGGACGCCTATTGATCTCGTGACGGAAAAATTGAATGAAGTGCTCGAAGTCACTACCGAGGAGGAATTCGATATTGAACTGATGAGACAGAATGTGGACGACGCCACAAGAGCCATCGGAAATGTCTCGCAGCGCGGACCGGGGACGGGTTTGCCAGCGCAGGCCAAGCCGATGGTGTCGCTTGTAAGGGAGAGGCTGGGCGCAATCCGCGCGGCGAAGGCAGTTCACGATCTTGTGCAGCATCAGTTCGCCTTCAAGATCGACGCTTATGCGTCCGCTGCGACACGACTTGGCGGAAGTAACCGAGTAGCAGTCGAGGCGCGCAGGACCGTCCGCGCCATGCAGGAAGACATCGAAAACGTGCTCCAGCACTTGCCAGGGCTTTTGCCAGCGTACCGCGGCTGGCTGCAGAATGAAACCGCGACTGTCCGGCAATCTTTGGGAGAAATAGCGGCTTCTCTGAGGGAAACGGCGGCTTCTCCGAACGTCGACCTCATCACTTCGCTCGAAATGACGCTAAAGCCGTTTGCAGCCCAGGTTCCGTCAAAGATGCAGGAAATTCTCGCTATAGAAGTATCCAGCCTTCCATTGGATCCTCTTGTCACCATCTTGTCGCAGTCGGCTGCCGCTGGGCGGGACGAGTTCCGCTCCTTGGGATCCCTGCAAGTCGTGCTTGTCGAATTGGTCGCACACCAGGGAGGATGGCAAAGCCTGCACAATGAACTCTTTCGCTTAAACGAGCGGCTCGATCCTTTCTTCGAAAGTTCCAAAAAAACGGAACTTGAAGTGATCTATCTGGCCCGGAACCTTATGAACCTCGCGAGACAGACACCCGAAGCGATCACTTGTGAGTCTCTTGCCAGTGGGTTTTACACCCTAATCACGAAGCTGCCCCCGGATGAAATGGGAATCCGGTTCCGGTTCGAGGAGTTCGTCAGTTTCGTCAGCGACATGTTCAAGCGCGCCGATGAAAAGTTGCTGCGGGCTTGCGATCAATTGCAGGAATTGTCCGATTCCCTCAACACACTAGTCGACTCGTTCCACTGACCATGAGCCCTTCGATAACCGATCCTGAGATGGGATTGTCCGCGTTCTCGAACCTGGAAGAAATGCGCGACAGACATTTGCAGCTTTTGGAGGTTTGCGATCCAGACAGTGGCACTCCCCCAGTTTCACTCGAATCCGAGTTGTGGCAATTCATTCAGGAGGGCTCCGCGCTTGGTCGCCAACTCAGCTCGCCCAAAGAGCGCCAGGAAGCGCAAGCCTTGTTGAACTTCTGGACATCCAGCCTTTCCTCGGGCCGCTCACCAAACCGGCCAAGCCGGTCGAATATCGAGTCCACCCGGGATAAAGCGTTGTCGACTTTCGGATCCAGTGGAGTGGTCGCGTTGATGCCGTTCGACGAAAAGGTGGCGGGCGAACTCGCCGAAAAAGCCCTTACGCGCATTAAACCGAAGACACCGGCCGAAGAACTGGAACTGACGCGCTTGTTGGCGGGCTTGATCAGGCTCGACAACTCCACCGGTGATGTGAGACTCACCCAGCTTCCAGGGGATGATTCTGCTCTCATCGAAGACGGAACCCCAACGCCTGCGGCCCGCCAATTAAAGAACGAAGGTCTGCTTAGCGAATCGGTTCGCGCCAATGGAAAGGTCGTGGTTTCCATCTCCAATGAATCTCTCACGCAGCGCTGGCCCTTCTTGCAGTCCATCTGCCAGAACCGTAAGGCGCTCGCTCAAGCGGCCAAAGCGTGGGACAAAACCGGACGCCATCGAGCGGCGCTTCAGCCGGGATCTCCGCTGGTCAGAGAAGCGCGAGCTTATCGCGACCTGAGCCCAACAGAGCAGGACTTCATAGAAGAGAGCCGCGGATCCGACCGCGATCGCCTCCTGATTGGTGGGGGAATTGCGCTGACGGTGCTCCTCGTTGCGGTGCTATACCTTGTGTACTCGCAGCTCGTGCTATCAGACGTGAACGAAAAGCTCCGGAAAGCCGTCGATCGGGAGAGAAGCGCAGTGGAACAGGAGAAGGAGGCTACAAAAAAGGCAGAAGAGGCTAAAAAAGAAGCGGAAGAAGCTGAGAAAAAAGCGGAAGGGGCCGCTGATACGGAAAAAGCCCTTCGCATCGATTTACAACAGCGACTCGCTGAAGCACAAAGGAACGCGAAACTTACAAACGAGAGCCAGGCTCAAGCGGAGCAATACAAAGCCCAACTGGAAGAATTGAAAACTTCTCTTTCCAAGTCTGCTGTCGTGCCGACGCAGGCAAAAAAGGTTCTGAATGAATACACACAGCACTCCATAAGAACGGAAGGCGCCTTCAGCGGCGTGCAGGCCGAGGTTTTCGTATCCGGAGAGAAATCTGAGTTCGTTAGTAAGGCACAGAAATTCGTTAAGGCCTTACTTGACCACGGCATCGAATTTCCAGTTCCCAAGCCGCAGACGCGCATACACGTTCCTGACCCGATCAGCGAAGTGCGTTATTACTACAAAGGCGATGATTATTCGGATGAGCTTTTAGCCAAACAGGTGATGCAGTTGCTCATCAATGCCGGCGTCCCGCATAACAAGATCATGATTGCGTTTGTCGATGACAAGACGGCACCAAAAAAATTTATACAAGTCTCCCTGGCAAATAGCGCTTTCAAATAGCTGATGAGAGCTCCGAGACGTCTGATCGGCAATCTCAACCGCTTCCATATTTTACAGTTCGTTCCCCCCATTTATGTCCAATTATGCATGTCTCACCCGCTCCGGCTTCGACCTCGAGATAGCCGTTTTCTTGGCCGAGGTCTCGGAAGCTGCTTACGGAAGTCCGGCTGATTTGAGCAACTGGGCGAATAGTACCGGGCTCTCTATTGTAAAGACCTTCGACCGAGGCGACGTGCAAGGGTTTTTCTGTTCTGCTCCTCGCATTGCTCTACTGGCGTTCCGCGGGACGAGCAATTTGGGGCAGTGGCTACGAGACGCGCGCTTCGTTCCCTGGACCCACCCTTGGGGCTTAGTCCATCATGGTTTCCTAAATGGTGTCAATGGAATCAATATAGATCTTCAGGAATTCGACGTATTAGCGAAAAGCGCAGAACATGTATGGATCACGGGACATAGCCTCGGGGGCGGACTAGCGCTTATAGCTGCTGCGCGCTCAAAAATGAAAGGTGTTACGCCTTCGTTGTATACCTATGGGCAGCCGCGGGTGGGCTTCGGCAGCTTTGCGGACCGCTTCTCAATTGAGTTGCCCGGGCGGTTGATCCGCTTTGTGAACCAGAGCGACATCGTCCCTCGCGTGCCACCTGGTCTGCTCTATCGTCACACCGGCATAGTTAAACGCATTGTGCGACCGGGTGTTTTAGAGATGGCTCCCGCTTTTGAAGCGCCCCCCTCGGCGGACCCGCTAGTGAGAAGTCAGATGGAGGGTGCCCGACGGGCAGTGTCAGCTCCGGCGCTGGAATCTGCGATGGCCGCGCAAGCAGCCGGCGCCACCGAACCGGTGCTCATTGAAACCGATCTCGCGCCGCTTAGCGAGAAGGAATTCGCCGAAATCCAACTCGCTCTCGGTGCTGCCAATGGCGCACCGGCCCTTGAACGCCCGGCGTTGGAAGGTGTGCCCCCTTGGATCAGCGACCACGCCATCAGTGAATACATCCGGCTGCTAAAAGAACTGCCCAGATAACCCCTGGCACAACCTGTCGCTGAGCGAGTAGACCGTTTTCGGCGTTTCCATAAAAAAAGCCTCCGTACATGATCTAATCTCGAGGCAACATGACACCTCATCATCGCGCTTGGATCAAGGGAATCGAACTGAGGATGGGTTGCGACATCAGGCCGAAGGGTCGCGCCTGCCGGAACTACTGACTGGAAGCGGAGGGATCCTAAAAAGTGGGGGGCCACGCTGCCATCCTATGGAACTTGGTTGGGGCCGTGCGCTAGTCCAAGTGGACTACCATTCGAATTGCCCGGACAGATGCATGGGCAGACCGCAGAGAAAATCTTCCGTTCGGAGTCCGCCAGCTACGTGATCATATTCGCCATTTCCAAACGCGGCACGATTCAAATATCGATGTACTTCGATGCTCCATAGCCGCCTACAACTCCGGGGCGAGGAATGTAGATTAGAGCACTTGCCCGCGGCGAGGATCCTGACAGCTACACGACCGGCAATAATTATTTCGCCGATGTCCGGGGTGGTGCGACCTGGTTCCAACAAAATGGCGCACATGATTAAACATTCAGTGACAATCCATTTCTTACGCGTTTGGATAGAGCGATCACCGAGATTAGACGGCTGCGTGCAGCCATGATGAAACTATTGTCTATCACGGTTTCTTCTCGACCGTCGTTGATAAATGAAACCGGGCCGGATGCTCATCCGTGCCCGCTACGAGAAAGACATTCAAAACCTTGACCGACGTTACAGCACCAAGTGCCCGAGTATGCGAGAACCGACGAGCGACGAAAACAGAGATTACCGCTGGCGGCTCTCGATCTCGAAACGTGATTGGGTGAAACTTGTTGCTGAGTTAGCGAACGAAGTGAATTACCCGAACTTCAAAGCGCGGTTCATCAGCGAGCGGACCAGGGCAACAAGTCATCCATAATTCCGAGATGTGGTCAATTATGCACGCGGTGCAGTCAGATGAAGAGCGCCACAACAGATAGTCGAAGCGACCGGCAAAGTGAAAGCGGAAAGCGTCTGACCAATCACGGTCGTGCGGGGGAAGGTCTGGCGCCAAATTGTCTGAAAACGCGGTGGAACTCGTGATCTAGAGCCTTTGCGTGATTTTACATTGCTTCGCTCCTTCTTCACCTTCGGCCATTGACATCGCGTAAATTGAGAAGCGAGTACTGACCATTCCCATTTGACTCTTCACATCGAAGAAGTAGTTCCGCCCTGCATCTGCTGTAAAGGGCAGACTCGCTTGATTCTCGTTGGAGAAGACAGTCACCGTGTGGACTCCCGGCGCCACGGTTTTGAGAATGAAACTGCCGGCATTTAATCCACCCGTCATGTGAGTATGCAGGGAGCGTCAAAGCCGGTCAGCCACATATCTCGCACAATCACGAGTTTGAGAGAATCCCTTGGGTCCTTCGCCCGCTTGGCGACAAGCTCTATGATTTCGAAAGGCGTCACGCCGCGTTTTTGGCGCCGACGATCATAGCTGAGTCTTTAATCGATTTAACTCATGAGGACGCAGCCGAACTGGCGAAGACGCAGATCTAGTAACCTATCAGTTAGTAGATCGGCATTGCGTCGGCAGACCGCTGCTTCGGGGCCTGGCGTGAACTAACGACCGGACAACATTACGCCGAGCTTTGATACCTAACATGGCGGAACGACGTCGGCCATCAACAAAACTTGGGCGATCCACCCGGTGGCACAAATTCGGTTTGCCTACCGCCCGACGCGGAGTGCTCCACGCAACTTGTTCCAGCACAAAAAAATTTCTAGAGATCATTTCTCCGGCGTCGTCGCCCTTCCCTCAGTTAAAAGAATTCGTCGACGCCAAAGCTAAGCTGCCGTGAGAAACTTGCTGAGAGGCACATTGGGATTTACTCACAAGCCCACCTGCAAACGACTTTGGTTCAGTGTCGATGGCGAGCGGACCAGAGACGAACGATAATGTAGACGAGCCCAAAGCAAACGACGAATCCGGTGAATGACTGGAAGAAATCCGGGGCGTTTCTTTCTCTCAAATCCGCCATAAAAAGATATTCGAATTCATCGAGGTTAGAAGTTAGTAAGGCCCAAAGCCATCTTGCGCCAATATTTAGGGCACACAACCCAAAGCCCAGGCCGAGAAGCGCGGAAATCGCTACCAGGAAACAACAGATCCAATCCAGTATATTGGTTTTCATCCGAATTCGCTGGGCCGACTATGCCAAAGACGAAAGACCATAGGAAGCTCATTGCGACTGCCAAGAGCCAGAGGCGGAATCACCGGTGGATCACTCCTTTATTGCGCCCAGCTCGCAAAAAGTCGGAGTCGGAATTGGTTGACGTTTAGCGGAGCGCGTGGAGTCCTCTAAATTCTTTCTCGGGGTCAGTAGAAACTACCTGAAACCGATCCGGAGTTTCATTTGAGTCGGTGGGCCATTGGTCAGATGGAGTTGCCAGGGGCTTTCCCGGAGGCGCCCTGCGACTGAGGCTGTAGTGTACGTGGCCCGTTCGGAGGTGTTCCTGCAAGAATGCGCGCGCGCTCAATCCACAATAAGGCACGCTGAGCAGCTTGAGCCGCTATGGGATCAGAAGCGGCCGCGAAGTCGTGGAGCTTCGCCATAACGTCCGAAATATGGTACACCGCGTTACTGAACCGCCCGCCGATGGAATAAAACCATCCTTGAAAGCCAAGTCTCGTACCTTCCTGTAAGTAAGGCGCCATTGAGCTTATAGCCCCTAGCTGCTCGCCAAAGCGGTCAGCCAACCCAATGGCAACCCGCACACCATCATTGGTACCTATGTCGGAAATGAGTTTCAGCCATCCGGAAGCTTCCTGAATGCTCCGAGCATCCCTCGCTCGGGCAAAAAGCTGGCTCCGAAAAGAATCACTTTCAGCCGCCAATTGCGAAATCAACCGCCTGGGAGGGAACGCGTCATTGTGATTGGGCATCTGAACCAGCCTACCAGCAAAGTCCAGAATGAGGGCATGATCCGCTCTTTTTAGAGCGCGTTCCAGGATGCACTCCAAGACGACGTACCGCATGTCCAGCGCCATAGTCTCGTCGGTAGAAAGCTGTTGTAGCCAATCTTCAACCAGTGAAGACTCTTTCCAGACGAGCATCTTCAGCAGCGAACGAAACTGATGTGACTTTAAGAACCAACCTAGTTCAGTGTTCAAAATTTCTATCGCCAGTTGAGGCGAATCGCTGAAGAACAGTATGCCCAGTGCTTTGGTCACTCGGTATGTCTGATCAGAACTGCCCAACGGCTCTTGACTAGAAACGATAGTGTTACGAACAAACGGCAGAATCCGCGGTCCCGGAAGCAAACCGCCAGCAAGCGTCATCGTTTCTAAAATGTTTTCGACGGATGCGCCAGGAAAGTAGCGCTCAAGACGTTCAAGAATCCAGAATTCAGACCCTGGACTCGAGAGTCTGGCCACAGCACAAAACGCCGAAAGCAAGCCTGATGGAACACAATTACTTTGTCGAGAGAGCTGCCCATCGATGGCTGTTCTGATCGCGTCTTCACACTCTAATGAACGCCCGTCCAAGGGACCGCGTGCGAGATGCTTTTCGTAGATTAGATCGAAGCGCGGCCGGTCAAAAAAACTCCCGGATAACTCAATCAGATCAGCACCTATCTCCGTGGCAAGCCAATTTGCTGCGACACCAATATGCTGTGGGTCAGATAGCAACTCCCGCATGATTTCACGGCAACGTGGGCCAGGAATGTTAGTTAAAGCCGCAATATGCCAATTTCCGTAAGAAATATGGTCAATCGGGCCCGGTGGAATTGTTGTTCTGCCGCTCGCATAATCGGCGACAGCCCGCTTCCTTGTCTCAATTTCTCGAACAACGCGCGCGTCATCGTCGCGCAAAATCCCCCGTAGCAGATCCGCATCGTCGGGGTATCCAACTTCACCAATTAGACTGGAATAGTGGGCCCAAATGCTCGCTGAATGCCTGCTAAGCGGAGGCATAAGGACTAACCATTGACGGAGACGTTGCCGATAATCGCTGAGAATTTTAGTGCCGAGAAGGCGCACGGCATACGCATACCCACCGGGCGAACTTGGACTCATGGCTCGAAGTAGTGCAGGAATCTCATGGGAGCCTGCATCAGCAAACCTCGAATCCAAAGCAACCTGAACGATGGCCTCGCGACTAACCTCCAGCAGTGCCTGTCGCAAAGTTTGCTGCTGCTCCCCTCCGCTTTGACGATCTGATCTAATAAACGCTCGGCTGCAACCACCGGAGCGAGCTCCACGATGTTGCGTCTCTCTATCGTGGCGCTTGGACCTGCTTGTGCTAGCTCAGGTAGTAGCTGCCTCACAACAACGCCGCGATCGGTCTCGGAGAGAATGCCGAGCAACTGATCCGTGCTAGAAATGCCGCCCGACAATACCTCGCGTACCACTCTTGGGCTCGCCCAGCCATGGTCGTTGAGAGCGCCGGTCTTCAAGCAGCGAAGTCGCCAAAGCGATTCTTGAGATGAACTGGTCGGGCCCGCATTTATGAGGCGGTCATACTCCTGACGGGCTACCGCAGCCGCGCTCTCGGCATCCACCTGTTCCCAAAAGGCAAGGGCTCTAGTCCTTTCTTGCGGCGGCACCAGCTTCACTACATAGCGCGTCGCAAACTTTTTGAAGCGTTCGGGGGTGCATCGCCGATGCGTATGAAGGATGAGAAGGGTACCCGCAGTCCAGCCGTGGCGCTTTGCGTAAGAAAAGGGACGGCTTCACTAATGTCGTTGTCTGATAGCGACTTAATCCTGAATTTCGGCGGACGCGCTCAAACTTGTTACCAGCACTGCTTGGTATCTGTTACCAGCACTATCAGAGAATCCGCCCGATTCGTCAGTTGCATTCTGTTGAACCCGAGAAATTTATGTTAAAAAGTTTGGAGCCTAGGGGATTCGAACCCCTGCCTCCTCACTACAAGCCAGCTCGTTCGGTTGTTGATCCCGACCGAACTGATCGCGTTAGGGCGAGGTGTCGATTCGAGCAGGTCCTAACTAACCGAGCCGGTGTTCGTTTAAAATCACTCCTTAACAAGGCTAGCTTGTGCTCAACTTATAATTGGGGTCGTTTTCCCGAAACCTACTGCCTGATAGCACCAAGAGCTTGTATTGCGCTTGGAACTCGTTTCTTCATAACGATTTTTGGTCTGGAGGAGATTGTTGTGCTATTCGCTCCATTCTACCGACCCATTCTGCAAATCCCAAAGGATCTGCTGGTTCTTTATCCAGTACCCAACGCAGAGTGCGATTAATTGCAGACAGAAGATATGATTCAGTAGTATAAAGGTTGTCAGTTCTGTGCAGTGAATCTCGCAGTGCCGCACCAGCGGCATGTTGCAGTTCTTCTATCTGCTCTTCTGTCTTCATTTCTCTTCGTGGGCGCTGTAGAATCTACCCTTTGGAAATTGCTGCTTCCACAACCTCTGGGCTTCTGCAGAATCCTTCGCTTGGATGTAGCAGTACTGTGTTCGGTTCTTCTCGTCGAAGTATGTGACTTTGTAGGTTTTTAATGATGGCATAATTGGTGATCATTATCTGCCTAACAGCTTGAACGAGAAGATCCGAATCTCGGCATTCTCGTACCGCTCAGCCAGTCCCGCGTTCGTTGGAGAAAGACACACGCTCACACACGCTAACATTTGACACTAACGACGCCGGACTTTTCGCGTTTCTTTGATACTAAAAGCGCTTTTGGCGCCGTCGATCGTGAATTGAGTTTTTGATCGATTTGTGATTTACGACCCGATTGGTACTAGGCTTTACTCCGGCCTATCAGACGCCGACGGAATTCAGTGGAAGAGCGCGGATGTGTTCCGATCTACGTTCCTATAAAGGATCGAAAATCGATGTAACTCATTGAAAATCAATGTGGCGGAGGGAGTGGGATTCGAACCCACGGACCCTTGCGGGTCTCCGGTTTTCAAGACCGGTGCATTAAACCGCTCTGCCATCCCTCCAGAATATGCAGCGAAGCGTTGCTTCGATCGGTGAGGGCTGAACTATGTCATCTAAGGGGCGGGAGTCAACGGGAAGCGAAAAGGCCGTTCTTTCATCCTGTT
>DATFVD010000251.1:0-5368 GCA_035260505.1 Terriglobales bacterium | reverse complement strand
CTCGTCGAACTTTTCGAGGGCCGCGAGCAGCGGCTTTACGTCATCCTGGCGAAAGTGATTCTGGCCAGCTGCCGCGGCATCGAGTGCGGTGTTCGCCTTGCGCAACATGTCGAACATGGCGGCTTGCGCCTCGGCGGTGTTAAGGTCATCGTCGAGTGCGCTTTTAATTTTAGCGATGGTCTCGTCCGCCAGTTGCGCCATCGCCGGGTTCGCGCCGGAGGGGAACTGCGAACTGGTCAGGCGGAAGCGGAAGTTGCGCAGTTTCTCCACCGAACTTGCGGCGGACTTCAAGCCATCGAGAGTGAAGTTCAGCTGATTGCGATAGGGTACCTGGGTCAGCAGCCAGCGAATCGATGACGGCTTGTGGCCGCGCAGCACGAGATCCCGGATGGTAAAGAAATTTCCGAGGCTCTTGGACATCTTCTGCCCCTCGACGAGTAGAAAGCGCGGATGAAACCAGTAGCGGGCTAGCGGCTTTCCACTTAGCGTTTCGGACTGCGCGATTTCGTTCTCGTGATGCGGAAAGATGAGGTCTTCGCCACCGGCGTGCAAGTCAAAACTGGGCCCGAGTTCCTCCATCGACATCACCGAGCATTCGATATGCCAGCCGGGGCGGCCACGTCCGATTGATGTCTCCCACGACGCTTCGCCGGGCTTCGGGGCCTTCCAGAGAGCGAAGTCGCGGGCGCTGTCCTTTTCGTATTCGTCGACGTCCACGCGCGCACCGTCGTTCATGCCGGCAAAGTCTTTTTTTGAAAGCTTGCCGTATTCGGGGAATTTCGCGATGCGGAAATAGTAAGAACCGTCGTCGGCGCGGTAAGCGAAGCCTTTCTTCACCAGTTCGGCGATGAAGTCGGCCATGGCATCGATGTGCTCGGTAGCGCGCACCAGTGCCGGTTGCTCAATGCTCATCGTGGTGGAATCATCGAGGAATGCCTGAATAAACTTCGCGGTGTACTGTTGCACGGTCACGCCGTCCCGCGCGGCGTTGCGAATGATTTTGTCGTCCACGTCGGTGATGTTCATGACGTAGCGGACGTCGTATCCGCTCTGGCGGAGGAAGCGATAGAGAAGATCGACGGCGATAAATGTGCGGAAATTGCCGACGTGGCCGTAGTCGTAGACGGTCGGCCCGCAGGCATACATGCGGACGCGGTTGCCATCAAGAGGATGAAAATCTTCGATCTTCCCGGAAAGAGTGTTATAGAGGCGCAATGCCATGAATGAGTTCGCGAGCGCGATGCGAATCTTTCATTCTAGGGGCGCGCAAGAAAAGGGGTCAAATGGGTTGCGGTGGCGGTTGCGGGCTAAGATGGTCCCCGCCTCGGAGAAAGCTGATGGAATTGCGGCGATCTGGCATCCGCGGGCATTGGCGCGCGGTCGGTTCATATATTGCAAAGAAGGGCATCCTGAGAAGACTCAGGATGCCCATTAGTATTCGGTCCGAGCTTAGGGAAGCTGGGTTCTACTGACTTGGAGGCTTCTCCTGTTCGCGCTTCTTCCGTTCCTCTTCGCGCTTCTTCTCCTCGGGCGTTAGCGGGCGCTGAGGCGGAGGCGCCGGCCTGGTCGCTGCGGGTGGTGGAGTGCGCTGCTGCTGTTGTTGCTGCTGGCGCTCGGGCGGTTGCGGCCGCGAAGGCGGAGCTGGCTGGTTCCGGTTTTGCTCCGGACGGTTGTTCGGCTGTGCCTCAGGCTTGGGAGTATTGCGGGCCGGAGGTTCCGGACGATTCGTCTGAGGACGAGGCGGCTCAGGCCGATTGTTCTGCGGATTCGGCCGGTTATCCGGTGGAGTGGCCGGCGGGCGATTCGTCTCCGGGCGGTTGTTGGGCTGATTCGCCTCGGGACGGTTATTGGGCTGTGCGGCCGGCGGGCGATTTGCCTCCGGGCGGTTATTCGGCTGATTCGCCTCGGGACGATTGTTGGGCTGTGCCGCAGGGGGGCGATTTGCCTCCGGGCGGTTATTCGGTTGATTCGTCTCGGGACGATTGTTGGGCTGCGCCGCCGGTGGACGGTTCGCTTCGGGGCGGTTGTTCGGCTGCGACGGCTGATTCGGCTGTCCCGAAGGTGGACGGTTGGGCTGTGCGGGATTGGCAGCGCCCGGACGCTCATTTGGAGTCGGCTGGTTTCCTGGTCGGTTCCCCGGTTGGTTCGCGGGGGGATTGGGTGCGGGTTGTCCCGGTCGTCCAGCATTTGGCTGGTTCCCGGGCTGGCTGCCAGGCTGATTTCCTGGTTGGTTTGCCGGACGGCCCATGGTGGGTGTCGCCGGCTTGCCCGGAGGCGCTACCTTGACCATCGGCTGAGCCGCCGCCGCAGTGGCCGCCGGACGCAGCGTCTGTACTTCGTGCTTCGCCAAAGGCTGTCCCGGATGCGCGGCCAGAGCCTGCTGCTGTTTTGCGAACGGCACTGGCGGAGGAGGTGGAGTCGTCTTGGCGATTACCGGGCGGTTCATCACCGCCTGAGGCGGCGCGGTCACATGATTGGCGGTCGCAGCTTTCGCTCCAAGGACGCTCTCCCGCGTGGGGGCGACTGCTACTCTCGCAGTCACAGGCGCGGCCGCAATTTGCCGCGCGTTCACCGCGACGGCTGCCTTGGCAACTGGCTGAGCGGTCGCGAAGGCTCGTTGTGGAACCACCGTCACCGCACCCTGAACGTTCCTGTTCGCGTAATTCACATTCGTGATAGTGGTGTTGTTATTGACGATGGTGGTGTTGTAGACGTTCGTGACCGTGGTGGTATTGACCGTTGTATTGCTGACGTTCACCTGGTTTACATACTCGCGGCTGACGTGGTACGAGGGCACATAAACTTCCCGCGGACCCAGCGGGAACCATCCCACACCGCCGCCGATGCCAACTCCAATTCCAACTCCTCCTCCACCTCCACCGCCAATAAAGACCACCAGGGCGGGAGCGTAGACGGGACGCACTTCCACGGGTCCGGCCACCCAACCCCAACGTCCGCCGACCGTCACCCAGCGTCCGTAGTGGAATGGTGCGTAGCCCCAGGGAGAGTCATCGACCCAGGTATATCCCCAGGGAGCAATCCATTCCCAGTGGCCCTGGTGATACGGGGCCCAGCCTGCTTCAACACGGTTGGGGAACCAGACGTGGCCATAGTTCGAGTCGTCACGCCAGTCGCCATAGTCGTCCAGATCTTCGTAGCCAACGACATCGTGGGACAAATACCTTGCCGAGCGCGAGTTGTCGTAACGGTGATCCCGGTTGTACGCCCAGTTATCAAACTGGTCGGCTCCGCTAATTTCAAGTACTTCGGCGTTCAGGGAGTCTGTTCCGCTGAAAGTGACTCTTTGTCCGGCGTGGATCGTGTAGGTTTGGCCGTTGCCGGTTGACTCGCCTCCGCCTTCGCGTACGCTGACGACCGTGTAAGTACCGTCTTCGCTAGCCTCTACCCGATAGCTTCCCGCTTGGTAAACAGAAAAGGCCAGGTTGGGGGTATCGATCTCAAAGACATCGTTCTGTTCCAGGCGCCTCACCCGAACGTTAAGCGTGCCTGATGTCAACTGGATCTGCGCCGTGCGATCGTCCAGGTTTAGAAAAGAAAAGCCGCTATTAGCGCCCAGGCGAATGACAGCCGATCCCAGTTGCAGCTCGGCGCGCGAGTCCCTATCGGCCCAGATCTTGTCTCCGGTTGTCATGGGACGATTTGGGACCGCTTGCACCCAATCCGCTTCGCCGGCCGGTTGAAATGAAACCGAACCTTCCATATAGCCGATGCGAGCCACGCGGCTCGGCGGATCGTCCTGCTGCTGATACTGATCTTGAGCGGCCACTCGCATGGGCAGAACCATAGTCGCGAGCACCAGCCCGAGCACTGCGTTCCACCAGCCGAACTTCTTGAGTGTTTTTGTCATAGAAGTGTCTCTCTCCTCATGTGTCGCGAACCCAGAAGTCCGCGGAATTCCGTCAGGTTTGATGCCGGAAATGGTCGTCGCAGCCAGCAATTCTCGAAGCGCGCCGGGCAGTGCTGCCGCGATTTCCATGGAAGATCCAGACGCGTCCGCATGCTCGGTAAATTATTGATGGCGAAAGGATAACAGGTTACCTCGCAACCGGGATGAGCAAAATAGCTCAGATATGGTGAGCGGGGAGAGGGCCGATTTCAACTGATTTCCACGGCGAATAGGGATGGTGGCGGGTAGCTCTAAGGCTAGGACTTGAGTGCGGGGGTAGCGGGAGGCGCATGCAGGCGGTGCTGCACTAGAAGCGCGTAGTGCACGGCGGAGACGATGGTGAAGATAAACGTCGCGCGCAGGAAGATGGTTCGCGCAATCCAGACCCAGCGTGTGGGTTCGACCGGCAGCAGGAGCACGAAGAAAATCGCGGCCACCTGGGCGAAGGTGTTGGCTTTGCCGAAGATGCTGGGGCGAAAATCGCGCAGGCCGGCAATCATGAACAGCACGCCGCTGATCAGCAGGATGGAGACGTCGCGGCTGAACACGACGACGGTGTATTTCCAGGGAATCATCCGTTCGATCGAGAGCACAAGAAACATGGTGCTCATCAGCAGCTTGTCGGCAATTGGGTCGAGATACTGGCCGAGCAGCGTCTGCTGATGCAGGGTGCGGGCGAGGAGGCCGTCGAGGCCGTCGCTCACTCCGGCGAGAACGAACAGCGCCAGCGCCCATTTGAAATCGTACTTGACCACATTGATGACGATGAAGGGCAGGAAGATCATCCGCAGCAGCGTGAGCTGGTTGGGCGCGGTCAGGATCTGGCGGAAGTTCACCGCTACTTCTCTCCTACGGCTTTGCGCGCGGCACCGCCCAAAAATTCGCTCACCAGAAGCGGCACGGGATCCTGCCCGGTCTTCTGGGCGAAGCGCTGGGCGAGCGAGAGGATATTTCCCTCGGGAAGATCGAGTTCCATTCGCTCCACGCGGTGCATGGGAAAGAAGACGACGCCGGAAGTGAAAGGTTCGCCGCTCTTGATCTGCGAGGCGAGATCGTCGAAAGACGCAATATCGACACCGCGCAGGCTGAGGCCTTCGCCCGAAAGATGCAGAATCGCGCCCCAGAACTTCTCGCGTGGGTTGGTCAACGTCGCGATTACGAGCGCGCCCTGACTGAAAGGGCTGACCGCCTGCGGTTCCTGATAAAAGCTAGTGCTGGGCACGGATCGATTGTCGTCTGTGAGGGATGGAAAATGCAAACGGACTTAATGTTGTATCCCTCAAATTTTGCAACGCAAATACGTTATGGGGTGTCAGCGATCGCCCTCGTTCTTCGCCGCCTTCAGATCAATCCCTACCTGCTCCGCCTTCTTATAAAGATGCGAACGCTCCAGCCCCAGCGCTCGCGCCGTGTTCGAGATCTGGTGGTGATTGCGCTTCAACTCCGCCATGATGGTCTGTT
>DATFVD010000250.1:0-3488 GCA_035260505.1 Terriglobales bacterium | reverse complement strand
TTCGTTTGCGCGAACAGTGGTGTGGATGTGTCGAACGTCGATGGGGGAAAGCACGCGGTGTTACTGCCGGTGAATCCCGATGGTTCCGCGACGAGGTTGCGGCGAGAGTTGAAGAAGCAGCTTGGGATCGAGATTGCGGTCATCATCAGCGATAGTTTCGGGCGCCCGTGGCGCGAAGGCCTGACGGAAGTCGCGATCGGCGTCGCCGGAATACGTCCTCTTGTTGACTATCGCGGACGCCGCGATCCGCACGGCTACCCGCTGCACGCGACGATTGACGCGGTAGCGGACGAACTGGCTTGCGCGGCGGGATTGGTCTGCGGCAAGCTGGCAGGCACTCCGGCGTGCATCATTCGCGGCTATTCGTATCGCCGCGAAAATCGTCGAGGAAGCGGAGGGGCGCGGGAACTGATTCGCCCCGCGCAGAACGATCTCTTTCGGTAGGAGTTCGACCGAGGTTTGATAGGAGAAGGCCATGGCATTGCAGGCTTCTGAACTCGAGCAATTCCCCGCGCTGACCTGGGACCAGATCGCAGCCCAAGCTTCGATGTCGATTCGCAACGCGTTAGAGCGCGTGCTGGAAACGCAAGACGGAGCATGTCTGCGAGACGACGAGCGCTACGCCCTGGCCAGTTGCGACGGTACAGACTTGTTGGCGCTACTCGTAGCCGCGGATACCCTTCGACGCGACCTGGTCGGCAATATCGTCAGCTACGTGGTGAACCGCAACATCAATTTCACGAACGTCTGCTTCGTGGGCTGTAAGTTTTGCGCGTTCAGCCGCGGGCCGCGAGAGGCCGACTCCTATTTTCATTCGCTCGAAGATATGGGGCGCAAGAGTAAAGAAGCGTGGGAACTGGGAGCAACCGAAGTCTGCATTCAAGGCGGTCTGCCGCATGGTCTGCCGCCGTTTTATTACCGCGACATTCTGCGTGCCGTGAAGAATGCGACGCCAAGCATGCACATCCACGCCTTTTCTCCTATGGAAATTGTTTACGGCGTGGAGTTGACCGGCATGACACTGCGCGACTATCTTACGATGCTGCGCGATAACGGACTGGACACGCTGCCGGGCACAGCCGCCGAAATTCTGGATGACGAAGTGCGTCACGTATTGTCGCGCAACAAACTTTCGTCGGCGCAATGGCAAGAGGTAATCCGCACAGCGCACGCCAGTGGAATCCGGAGCACTTCGACGCTGATGTACGGGCACATGGAAACGCCTGGCCACTGGGTGCGGCAGTTGTCTTTGTTCCGGCAGATTCAAAGTGAGACCGGCGGCTTCACCGAGTTCGTTCCTCTTGGTTTTGTGCACCAGAACACTCTTCTATTCCAGCAGGGACTGGCGCGCTCGGGACCGACGCTCGCCGAGCATCTCAAGATTCATGCGCTCGCGAGAATCCTGCTTGCCGGCTCGATTCATAATATCCAGGTCTCATGGGTGAAGCTGAACCGTAAACTTTCGCAGCTTTGCCTGCATGCCGGCGCCAACGACTACGGCGGTACGCTGATGGAAGAAAATATCTCGCGCGAGGCTGGAGCTACGGCGGGACAGTACACCAGTCCAGAAGATTTCCAGGCATTGATTCTCGAGATGGGTCGCATTCCGGCGGAGCGCAACACAAAATATTCGCGCATGAAAATCAAGCTGCCCGTCGAATCGGTTTCTTCTGAATGGGACCTTGTTTCGGAGTTCGATTGAGTCGCGCCATCGCAATCATCGGAGGCACCGGTCCGGCGGGCACGGGCCTTGCGCTGCGCTGGGCGCGCGCGGGAGAGGCCGTCATCATCGGCTCGCGCGATGCTGCCCGGGCACAGCAGTCGGCGGAGGCGATCCGTAAGCGGGCGGGCACAAACGCTCATGTTTCTGGGATGGAAAACTCGGCGGCCTGCGCCGCGAGCGATCTGCTGGTGCTCACCGTGCCGTTCGAAGGGCAGGCAGCGCTGCTGAAGCAGTTGAAACCTGCGATCCGCGCGGGCAGCATCCTGATTGACGCCACCGTTCCGCTGGCGGCGAGTGTGGGCGGACGCGCCAGCCGCACCATCGGCGTGTGGCAAGGCTCGGCAGCGCAACAGGCGGCTGAACTTGTTCCGAAGGGCGTTTCGGTCGCAGCGGCATTCCAGAACGTTTCGGCAGACGTACTCAACGGCAACATCGACGACGATGTCGATTGCGATGTCATCGTATGCAGCGATGATCCGGATGCCACGCAGATTGCGATGGAACTCGCGGCGAAGATCGCTGGCGTGCGAACGATTGATGGTGGGAAGTTGGAGAACGCACGCATCATCGAACAGATCACGGCGCTGCTGATCGGTCTCAATATCCGGCACAAAGGGCACGGCGGAATCCGGATCACGGGCTTGCCTGATGGCGCGTACAAGACGCGGCCGACTGCGCGCTAACGCGCCACACGTGTGCGACATGACTGCTCCTCTTAGCCACGGATCGTCTATCGACAGTTCAGCCATCGAATTTGACCATGCTTCCTTCCGCCTGGACGGACGTCCGCTGCTTCAGGATCTCGTGCTCTCCGTAAAGCAGGGTGAAACGCTGGTGCTGCTGGGGCGAAGCGGCTCGGGCAAGACCACCACTTTGAAGCTGATTAACCGCTTGCTGTTGCCTACCGCAGGCGACGTGCGGGTTAACGGACGTCGCACTGCGGAGTGGGATCCGATCCGGCTGCGGCGAGGCATCGGGTACGTCATTCAGGACGGCGGTTTGTTTCCGCACTTCACGGTCGAGCGCAACATCGCGCTCGTGCCGCGGATCGAAAACTGGCCGCAGGCGCGCATTGCAGCTCGCGTGCGCGAGTTGCTCGCTACAGTCGGACTGAGTGAGGAACTGGCATCGCGGTATCCTAGCCAACTCTCGGGAGGACAACGGCAGCGCGTGGGAGTGGCGCGCGCTCTTGCCGCCGATCCGCCGATTCTGATTCTTGACGAGGCTTTCGGCGCGCTCGACCCAATCACGCGATCGGAGATGCAGAAAGAGTTTCGCGCACTGCAGCAGCGAATGAGGAAAGCAGTCATCTTTGTTACGCATGATCTGCGGGAAGCTCTGCTGCTGGCTGATCGTATCGCGCTGATGGAAGAAGGCCGCCTTATCGTGGACCTTCCAGCGGCCGAATTTTCGCGCTCGCAGCATCCTCTCGTACGAGCATATGTGGAAGCGTTCTCCAGTTTGCCGGATGAAAGATTGCCGGATCCGAATTTCGGCACGAAGCGATCATGAGGTGATCGGCATGAATTTCCTGCAGTTCATGATGGCGAATCGCCAGCAGGTGCTCGACCTTACGCTGGAGCACATGACGCTCGCAGGTGTCGCCACACTGCTGGCGGCGCTCGTCGGAATTCCGCTCGGCATCCTGATCACGCGCGTTCCGCAACTCAGCAAGCCGGTGCTGGGCGGCGCGAACATAATCCAAACGATCCCGAGCCTTGCATTGTTCGGTTTTCTTCTTCCGGCGCCTTGGATTGGAGACCGC
>DATFVD010000249.1:0-18495 GCA_035260505.1 Terriglobales bacterium | reverse complement strand
ATAGAAATCTGATTGGGGCAGTTTCGAAGTCCGTCCATCAAGACGGCCCTCGAAACTGCCCCAAAGCCGTTTCAGCGCGATTTTATGAGCTAACTCCTTATTCCGGAATACTTTGATATAAGTCCTTATGATTCAAAGACCAAGTCCGAAAATTCCCTCTAACTCTATGATTCCAGGAGACCAGGGGGGAGGGGGTACCGGTACCAAGTAGTAAACTCCCGGTGCCGTCACAGCAGATGTGCTTGTGGTCCCCTGGACGGTGTTGATGAAAAATCTCAAAGGAGACTGGTGGGGAATCCCGCTTCTTGCCTTTGAGAAGTCCCCTGCTGACAGAGAGCGCGATGTGCGGGACGCCCGCCTAGGAATTGTAGTTCGCTACAACTCGCACCACTTTGCCGTTCGCGGACAGTTCCATGAATTCTCCCGTGCGTGTTCCCTTTTGATTTGTGTAGTAGAGCACGATGCTGCTTATGCCCCAAAGCACGTCCTCGAGACGGAAGTGGAGTTCCGGGTAGGCTTCCAGGCCTCGCTGAAAGTAAGCTCTCAAGTTTTGCTTCCCAGCCACCTTGCCATCCGGCGTCCCCAGAAGACGGGCGGCAACTGGCGAGATCAACTCGATTGCATCCTCATAATGAGTCATGATCAAGTCCAGATCGTGAGCGTTCCAAGCCTCAACCCAATGATTGGCCAGACTCCAAGCTTCGTCTTTCGTCACTGCCGTTCCCTCCACCTGTATCATAATGGCCGCAAGTCGGAGAGTAATGAAGCGCGTGGTCGTCCTAGGTCGTGGAGCGTCACGCAAAAACGATCATCAAGGCAGGTCCCCACAGAGGAAGCCTTTTGAAAAAAGTTCGGATCAGCGGCCGGCAACGGCAGGAATAGCCTTTTTGCCAGACTCGCGAGCTTCGACAGTCAGTTCTTTTTCGATCGAAGAGAAGCGCTGAAAGACTTCGTGAAGCCGCAGCGCCATGTTGCGGATGGTATCGGCCTGCGCCAGCACCGTGGCAGGCAGTCCGGGCTCGAGGACCAGAAGTTCGGCATTGCCGAGCACGGTGGTAAGAGCATTGTTGACGTTCGTCCGCATCTCGACCATGTAGCGTCCGAGAGTGGCCTCGGCCTGCGCGGCGGCGCACATCTTCTCGGCGTCGCGGGCACGGGATTCGGCCTGGCAGCGGCGAAGAATTTCGCGTCCAACCAGACCCGCCATCGCCGCCCAGACTCCGGGCTCGCGACGCAACTCGAGAACGGCGCCGTGGATGTTGTAGAAATCGAGCGAGGGATCGGAGTGAATCAGAATAGCAGGCTTGCCGGCAGCGGCCAGCGATTGCTTCAGGTCTTTGTTCAGGCGCTTGTTCAGGTGTTTGCGCTTGATTCTGTTCTTGCCCTTGCCTTCATCGCTCTTTTCATCGCACGCAGCGTCGGCAATCGCGAGATCGTAGTTGCTGCCCTCGATGTCACAAGAGAAGCCTTCGTCGAGGATGATGAATTCCGGACCGTCGGAACGGGGAGCGGGATCCTGTGGCCAATTCGCGGTAATCTCCCGCGCGAAGCCGGGGTCGCTGGCGAGGATCAGGACGGTCGGGCGATGCATGCTCATGGTTGCATTCTGGCTCAGTAAAGTGGCCTCACGGGGCCGTCTGATATCCCGTAGCGACGCGGCTGGCCGCGTCTCCGGAGACTGGGCAAGCCCCGTCTCTACGGAAGATTATTCTTGCGTTCCGTCATTAGATGTTGCGGAAACGGCGGCGCCGGCGCGGGGATTCTTGCCCGCTCCGTTCTGGAGCGCGTCGTCGACTGCCGCCCGGAGATCGACCAGCATCCGCAGCGGCTGGCCGGATGAGTATTCGGCGTGGAACATTACCTTCCACGATTGGCAGATCATGCGCAGACGCCCGACCGGTTCCTCGGCGGAGAATTGGGCGCGACGACAATCGATGGTCCTGATGCTGCGGTGCTCGAGTTCGCGCAAACCGTCCTGAATCGCGTTCAGATCGTCGTGCATGAGGCGGAAAAAAATCCGCCGGATCATGAAGCTGAAACGGGCAAAGGCCACCATCGCCGAAGCCTCGAAATACCGCTCCGAGCTCTGCGTCTTGAGCTTGCGCCCTTGCTCGAGCGCCCCGCTGTGCAGCAGTTCGCTGAGGCGGCGGCAACGCGCCGCCGATTGCATGATGGTTTCGAGTGACGCCAACCATCCAGGGAGCTCAGGCTGTTGCGGACCGAGCACCGGTTCCAGCACCTGGGCGACATAATCGAGGTCCAGATCTGTGTCTTCCAGGCCAGAGGGTGCGCAGAGCGAAAAATACTGGACGAGAAGAAAATCTGTCTTGTCGCGGTCACTGGTGGACTTGCTGGCCTTGTGCATGTGATGCAACAGAAGATGGCGCAGCACTCCTTCGTTGGCCAGGGGCGTGGTCTGCAGAAACTGGCGCAACTGGTGGACCTGGATCTGCGCGTCGACCTGCTGGAACCAGGCTTCGGCGTGCTCGACCGACTCCGCCGATGGCGCGAATTCCTCATCGACAGGGCAGGTGGAAGCCTCAATCACGAACTCGCGCACCAGCGCAGAGTAGATGGGCTGCAGGGCAGAGAGCGTAGCTCCCTGGTCTTCAAATGAAGGCTGGGACAACGGTTGGGCGGACGCAGTCATGATTTCACAATCCAATTGGGAACATGTTTTAGGAAACGGACAGCAACCGCAGTCCGGTCAAGATGATATTGAACCGCGACCACAAATGCTTCGGCATGAAGCGAACCGTCGTTGCTTTCGACGAGAACGCGGTCGGCAAACTCCAGAGGACGGTCGAGTACGAACAAAACTTCGCGCCCGGTGCCAAATTCAATGACCGTATCCTGAAAAAAAACATTCTCGCTTTCGCCTTCGCGTTCACGGGCGGTTTGAACGCCGTTGCCGTTGCTCTGGGTGCGGCTGAGCCGGATAGGAATCCGCACCGGAGTGGCTTCGGGAAAGAACCTCGCCAACCGGCTTACGAGATCTGGTTCGAGAGCATGAGCAGTGGCCTGGTTGGGCACGATAGACCTCGATCCCGGAGTTTGGGCAGCCGAGTCCCCTCTCTTCCCGGTTTGGAAGAACTGCGAGGAGACCCATCCTGCTTTATCGGCATTTAGTAGTGCACGGGCGCCGCCAAAAACTTGAGGGTCATGCCCCTAAGAGCAAGTGGAAGAACAGCAAGCAGTTAATGGCGTCGCACGGGGGTCGGAACGGGTTGAGTTGTCGAACTCGGGAACACGGCGTCTCAAAATGACACGATCGTCTCAGTTCGCCTCACCGCAGAAAACAGAACTTACCGCACCCCACCGGAGGATCTCATTGCAGCGTGGTCGATTGAGGAGGCTCCTCGCGACCCCCTCCGATGTGGTACCGCTTGAGCTTGCGATAGAGGGTAGCGCGGCTGATGCCGAGCATCTTGCCGGCCAGCGCCTTGTCTCCATTGACCTGCGAAAAAACGCGCTCGATGGTTGCGCGTTCGATGTCTTCGAGGTCAGTGGCGCGGAGGTCGCTAGCGCGGCTGGAAAATTCCGGCGAGTTGCGCATTTCGGTTTGGACTTCCGAGTGCGCAATCGCAGGCGGCAGATCATCGACTTCGATGATGCGCTGATCGCCTAGAGCCACCGCTCGCTCCAGGCAATTTTCCAGCTCGCGAACATTGCCGGGCCACTCGTAAGCCAACATCGCCTTCATGGCGTGCCCGGAGACCTGAACACCTCGTCCAGGAGCAAGGCGTTCCAGGAAAAACGCCGCCAGAACGGGAATGTCGGAACGGCGCTCACGCAAAGGCGGCAAAGAAATAGTGACGACGTTGAGGCGGAAATAGAGATCCTTGCGGAAGGTTCCTTTCTGGTATTCGGTATCAAGATCGCGATTGGTTGCAGCCATGATCCGCACGTCCACCTTCACCTTTTGATTACTGCCCACCGGGCGGACTTCTTTCTCCTGAAGAAAACGCAGGAGCTTGGCTTGCATCTCGAGCGGAAGTTCGCCGACCTCATCGAGAAAAATGGTTCCCGTATCAGCCGATTGCAGCAGGCCCTGCTTGGAGCGCAGCGCGCCGGTAAAGGCGCCTTTTTCGTAGCCGAACAATTCACTTTCGATGAGCGTAGGGACAAGCGATCCACAATCGACGGCAACAAAGGGCCGGCTGGCCAGGGTTCCGCGAAAGTGCAGCGCGCGGGCCACCAACTCCTTACCCGTTCCACTTTCGCCTGAAATCAACACCGGGGTGCGCGTGTCTTTGAGGCGGGAGATGAGGCGCAGCACGTTCTGAATGCCGGTCGAGTTCCCGATGATGCCGTGGACGGCAGTCTCAGTTTCGGAGCGCTCGCGGAGGTAGAGATTTTCTTCCACCAGGCGAACCTTGTCAGCCATGCGGCGCAGGAATAGGCGGAGCTCATCGAGCGGCGCAAACGGCTTGGAAATATAATCGTAGGCGCCGAGCTTCATTGCCTGTACCGCCGTCTCGACCGATCCGTGGCCGGTCATGACGGCGACTTCAATGCGGGGGAAAGCGCGCTTGACCTGTTCCAGGAATTCAATTCCAGACATGCGCGGCATCACCATGTCGGTGAGCACAATGTGCACCGGCTGTTCCTCGAGCAGGGTAAGGGCAGCCTCACCGCCCTCGGCCTCCAGGCAAATGAAGCCGAGCGACTCGCCGACGGTGATGCAGAGACGGCGGATAGTCTGCTCGTCGTCGACAATCAACAATCGGATGCGGAAGTCCTGATTCACGAAGCCCTTCCCATGGTCTGCTCGACCACAGCGATGAAGTCATGAACGCGAAACGGCTTTTCCACGCAGGGCGCTCCAGTGCGGCGCAGCGTGGCAGCGGTTTCCTCATTGGCGATATCGCCGGTGATAAAAACCAGGCGCGAAGCCAGTTCGGGGCGATGAGTGGCGATCCAGGCATGGACCTGGGCTCCATCGACGCCTCCTGGCGTGCGCATGTCGGAAACGACGCCATGAAAATCGCCGGCCTCCAGTAATCGCAGGGCTTCGGCGCCGGATTCGGTTGGAACAACGGCGTATCCGTGACCTTCAAGAACGGCGCGCACCAAAGCCATGACAGCCGGTTCGTCTTCTATCAGAAGCACTCGCGCAGTAGCGGGTTTAGTTCCAGTTTGCGTCATTTTGGGTGTACTCCTGCAACGGCTCCAAAGGATGCCGTCTCCGATACAACCGGGAGACGGACGACAAAGGTTGCTCCTTCTGAGTCCAGGTTGTTGTGACATACAACTTCGCCGCCATGCTCGCGCACGATACCGTAGCAAATGCTCAGGCCTAAACCTGTACCCTTGCCAACGTCCTTCGTAGTAAAAAAAGGATCAAAAATACGTTCGGGATCAGTGATTCCCAAGCCATTGTCGCGGAAAGAAATCTCGACAAATGCGCCGGCGGAGGCGCTCATGATCTCAATGCGCGCGGGCCGCGAGCTTTCCCGGACAGCGTCGTACGCATTGTTCAGAATGTTGAGAAACACCTGCTGGAGCTGGTGTGAATCTCCGATAACCTGGGGCAGGGACTCGTCGAGGCGTTCGACCACCTGAATGCCGTGACTGATGAAGTCGTAAGAGCGCAAGTGCACCGTGCGTTGCAGGATGGAGTTGATCTGGACCAACTGGCGCTGCGGCGGCATCTGCCGGGCAAAGCTGAGCAGGTTTTGTACGATCTGCTTGGTGCGTTGCGCCTCCTGCAGAATCACACGCAGATCGCGGCGAGCGCTTTCGGGAACCTCGGTGTTTTCCATCAGCAGATCTGTGAATCCGAGGATGGCGGTAAGCGGATTGTTCACTTCGTGTGCGACGCCGGAAACCAGTTGCCCGACCGCCGCCATTTTCTCGGCGTGCATAAGCTTGGAGCGCAGGATGGCAGAGTCGGTCACGTCGGTCATGACTACGACAATGTTGCTGACCCGGCCGTCTTCGCCGCTGATGGGGCTCAGATTGACGGAGAACTGGCCGCTGACTCCGTCACCGCGAACCAGGGGCATATCAAAGTTATCGACCTGTTGGCCGCGGGCCACGGCCGCCAGCGCTTCGCGCAGCGCTGGCCGCCGCGAGGGCGCGCACAGGTCCGGCAAGGGGTGCCCAAGGATCTGGTTCTGCTGAAAGCCGAGACCGCTCCAGCGCCGGTTGGCATAACTGATCGTGCCGTCGGTGTCGGTGACCAGAATCAGGCTCTGGGTATGACTGAGAATCTTGTCCGAGAAGTCGCGCTCTTTCTGCAACTCGGTTTGCGATTGACGGAGGCCAGTGACATCGAGCATGAGCCCGCGATGCTGCAGGACATTGCCGGCGGAATCGTATATTGCCACACAGTTCATGAATACATGGACCGGCGATCCATCCTTGCGCCGCAGGACTTCTTCGTGATTTCGCATTTCGCCCCCGCGTTTAAGAAGTTCCGCGAGTTCCTGACGCCGTTGCGCCGAAAAATACACCTGCGTAGGAATATCCAGCTGCAGGACCTCGTCGCGCGTGCTGTAGCCAAGGATGCGGACCAGCGCGTCGTTAACCTCGACAAAGCGGCCTTGCGGTGTTGAGACGTAAATTCCTTCCTGAATGTTGTCAAATAGTTCGCGATACCGACGCTCAGCTTCGCGCCGGTCGGTAATGTCCTTGAGAACGTGCACAGTCTGAAACTGGGCGCTGCTGGCGGCATGAATGCGCGAAGTGGAAATCAGGTAGGTGCGTTGGAGGACGGGGTGCACGTATTCGTCAAGACCCTCGCCGGTGCGGCAGAAAGGGCAGGAGTGCGGCGAACCGCCGGAGGTGAGCGCATCGAGCGCCCGCATGTTGATACCGATCAACTGATCGGGCGCGATCCCGACGAAATCCGCCAGGGAGCGATTGACGCGAAGAATGTTGTGCAGCTCGTCGTGAACCACGATGAAATCGCTGATGGCATCGAAGACCTCCAGCCAGTGCCGGTTGGCCTGCTGCATGCGTGTGAACAGGCAGGCATTTTCAAGAGCGATACTGGCATGGCCCGCGATGGCGCGCATTAACTGGTGATCTTCGAGCGTGGGCGGAGAGCCGCGGTCAGCGAGGCAAAGGATGCCGACCAGTTCCCCCGAGGAGCCGGTCAGCCGAACCAGGGTGCAATCCGTCCATGCCAGGCTGGAGGCGAGAGCACTGCCCAGGACATCGCCCGCCGGTGCGAAGGCGACATCGGTGGGATATTTCGGCAGGGCCGCGCGGAGTGCCTGACTGAAGCGGCGGAGCAGCGCTTTGTCGTTAACCTCAGAAACGTTAACCTCGGAAACGTTAGCCTCGGAAATGCCGATTTCCCGAGAGTCGCTTTCGGAGACGCCGGAGATCAGGACAGTATCGAGTTCCGCAGTCTGGAAAAGGCTGAGCGCAACCGAGCGGCCTCCCAGCAAGCCAGCCGCGCGCAGCGCGAAGTTGCGCATGAACTCGGGCAGGTGCAGGACGGTATTGAGTTCGAGCGCAATTGCGACCAGGGCCTCGGCGCGGCGGCGGTGCTCCTCGGATTGGTGCAGGTTTTGCGTAAGCTCGAGAGCGATGGCCACCTGGGCGGCCAGAGCGCGTGCCCGGCGAACGTCTTCGTCATTGATCGGCCCGGGCTCGACCCGGTCGAGCACTCCGAACATCCCAAGCACATCACCGTTCGACCCGAGCAGGGGCACAGCCAAGAGCTGTCGGATTTGAAAAGCAGCGATGAAATCCAAATTCGCCCCGGGAGTCTTCGCGGCGTCATCAGTGAAGAAGACATTTTTTTTCTTTAGCGTCTGCGAGGCTACTCCGTCGTAGAGCGGGATATCGACGGGGCGCGCTACCCCATTCTCCAGTCCCCAGCGAATATGGAAGGCGGCCTCTTCGAGGAGCCCGATGAAGCAGCGCCTGAAGCCAAGAAAACTGGCGGCACGGACGACCGAGGTTTGCATGAACTCGTCCAGTTTTCCTGCGGAACCGAGTTCAAAGGAAATCTCGAGGATTTCATGGAGTTCGTGGGCTTGGGCGCGTGCCATGCCGTACAACTCAGCGTTGGCGATCGCCACCGCACCAAAGCCGGCCAATGCGGAGACCAGGGTCTTGTCTTCCTGGGCGAACGGGCTCGCGAGACGGGGATAGACGAGAATCGCTCCGTGCGAGCGCGAGGTGCGAAAGGGCGCCGCGATCAGAACGCCGGGCGGCGAATCTCCTCCGAAATGAGACGCTCCGTCGATGCTCACTGTAATACGCTCGCCGGCGGCGACCGCGCGGGTGGCGATCTCCAGCGGTGAGCGGACGTCATTCTGCTGGAAACGCGAACGAATGGAGAGAGCAAGCGCCGGAACTTCGGTGGATACCGCCTGCAACTGGAACAGTTTCTCCTGTTGCACGAGGACGAGCACGGCCGGTGAATGCAGCAGCACGCGCAGCCGGTCCGCGATGCTCTCCATCACCGCGGCAGTGTCGGGTAATCCGTGCAATGCGGTGGCAACCTCGATCAGAATGCTGGCGCGCCGGTGCTCTTCGCGGGAGAGCTGGTTCAAACGCAGGGCTTCGAGCGCCGTGCCGAGCTGAGCCGCCAGTATGGTGACTTTGGCTACATCGTCGTCGTCAAAATCCGTATCCGGCGCACTCTTCAGGAAGGTGATGGCGCCCACCGCTTCTCCGGAAACCAGCAAAGGGGCAGCCAAAGCCGCGTGCGCATGGATTGAGGCCACCCATGGATAACGGGTCGCATCGAGGTGGTTTACGAAGAATGGGCGTCGCTTCTGAACCGCATCCATGGCGACGGATGCATCACCGGAGCGCCTGCGGACGCCGCGAAAGGATTCGTCGCCGTCAGCATCGGCCTCGGCTCCGACCAACTCACCGTCGGGCGAGCGACTCCAAAAATAAGCGCCGCTGGCGCGAAAGAAGGCGCGAGTGAGGGTACAGAAAGACCGGATCAGCTGGCTGGGATCCCTGCTCTGAAAAGCGGCCCGGGAAAGCTCCAGGAGAAGCCTCTGAAACGTCTCGTCAGACTGAGACGCGTCGGCGAGACCCGGATTTCCAGCCTGGGTTGTCAGGTGCGCACCAATCTTTTAGCTAAGCGCTTGAAAACACTTGGATTACATACAAACGGTACGCTTGATTCTCAAATTGAGTCAAGGGAATATCAGGGGCGGTGCCGAGATGTGAAACGGCCCCAAAGTGATACTGGCGTCTCATTTTGCAATCGGCCTTCCACAATTGTGCGGATTCGCGATGCGCCGGAGACCATATGCGCCGACGGAGAATATTTGGCGTGTGGCAGGAAGGAGCTTAGGCGCGGCCTACCGACCGGCTCCTCACCTCTCCGAGAGATCACGAAAGTAATGCACCGAAAGAACTTTTGGTATCCGCTGATGTGGTGCTTGCACGAATATAGGACAGAGGCAAAGCGATTAAGAAGAAGAGATCAGAAATAGGAAAGGTACGGCACGTGTCTATTCAAGCCTTGAATCGTGTGTTCGCGGTGGGCCTGCTGCTGGTTGGCGGATGGGTCGCGACAAGCGCCCCCCTTGCGTGGGGCCAGGAAATCGATCGAAAAACAAAGACTAAAGTGACGCCTTTGTATCCGGAACTGGCGAGGCGCTTGAACATCACCGGCGTGGTGAAGGTCCAGATCACGGTCTCCGCCAACGGGTCGGTCAAAAACGCAAAGCTCGTTGGCGGCCATCCTGTCCTGGCAAACGCCGCTCTGGACGCCATCAAGAAGTGGCGTTTCGAGACGGGTCCGCAAGAGTCGACGGGGATTGTGGAATTCCGTTTTGATCCGGGCCAGTAAGAGGACGGCGCAAGCTCCGAAGCGCTGGCCGAGGAAGGTGGGAGTATGAATATCGGAAAAAAGCTATATCTAAGTTTCGGCATCATTCTGACGACGGTTCTCTTGCTGCTGGCGATCAACTTGATCGCGGTGCAACGCGAGCATGAGACCAAGGCTGCCGCGCAGCGTTCGATCGACATGACCGAGGCCACCTCGTCGGTGCGCTTCGAGATGATGCAGAACCGGCTTCACCTCCAGAACTATCTACTCAGCGGAGACACCCGCGATGTCGAGAAGATGAATGACGGCGAACACGCGTTGAATGACGCGCTGCGCCGCGCCCAGGAATTGGCGAATTCCCCGCAACAGCGAAGCAGTCTGGAAAAAGTGCAGGCGCTGGAGCAGGCTTGGGGCAATGAGTTCGCCGGCCCGCTGGTGGAGAAACGCCGGGCCGTGGACGGTGGCAATGCGACGGTGGCGGAACTCCAGATTTTCTATTTGCAAAAGGATCCGAACTCCTGGGTCTCCCGTTCGAGCGAAGTTCTTGACGATGTCGCCCGCGAGAACCACAAACTGCTGGAGGAGCGGCGTCACTCCGATGAACTGGCCGCGACCGCCACGATTCTGGCTGCGGTCCTCAGTTCCCTCATCGCTTTGGCCTTGGGAATCATCGTCGCCTACCGGACCGCCGCCGGAATCACGGGCCCGCTGGGCCGGCTGATTCACGTCGCGGACCAGATCGGCCAGTCCGGGGATTTGGAACACAACATTGACGTTCACGGTAAGGACGAGATCGGGCAACTGGCCCGGACCTTCGACTCCATGGTGAAGTACCTGAAGGAAATGGCCGCGGTTTCCGAAGCCATCGCCGGAGGCAACCTGTCAGTCGAAATCCGTCCCCGCTCCGCCAACGACACTCTTGCGAACGCCTTCACGCGCATGGTCGAGGGCCTCCGCGGGATGGTGCGCAACGTGCGCGATGCCGCCTCCCAGGTGGCCAGCGCCTCCACCCAGGTGGCCAGCGCCTCCGACGAGTCGGCCAGGAACAGCCTGCAGACTTCGTCGGCCATCGATGAAGTGACAAGCACGATGCACGAAATGAGCGTGAACGTGCAGAACATGGTGAAGAGCACGCAGACGCAAGCCTCGAGCGTCAGCGAAACTTCGGCCTCCATCGATCAGATGGTGACCTCGATTCAGCGCGTCGCCGATACGGCTAAGGTTCTGCTCGATATCTCGAACCGTTCGCGGGAAGAGGTGCACAGCGGCATCGGCACCATGGAGAAAGCCACCGACGGCCTGAACCGGATCAACACCACGATCCGCTCTTCGGGCGAGATCATTGACTCGCTCGGCACGCGGGCGGATGACATCGGCAAGATCGTCGAAGTGATCGACGATCTGGCGGAGCAAACCAACCTGCTGGCATTGAACGCCGCCATCGAAGCGGCGCGCGCGGGCGAGCACGGCCTGGGATTCGCCGTGGTGGCGGACGAAGTAAGAAAGCTGGCGGAAAAATCCGCGCAGTCCACCAAGGAGATTTCCGAGCTCATCGAGAGCATCCAGAAGGAAGCGCGCAAAGCGGTCGAAAACATGGAGAAGAGCACGACCATCGTGAACGAGGGCTTGAATCTCGGACAAGAACTGAATGGCGCGCTGCGAAAAATTTCGAATGTGGTGACCGAGGTGTACAAGTTCGCGCAGGAAATCGGGGCGGCCACCAACGAGCAATCACACGGCTCGTCGCAGATCGCACGCGCCACCACCCGGTTGAATGAAATCACGCACGAGATCAACTCGGCGGTGGAGGAACAGGCGTCCGGGGCACAGGCCGTGGTGCAAGCCATGGAGCGCATGCGCGAACTGGTGCAATCCTCCACCTCAGGTTCCACCGAACTGGCTGCTTCCTCCGATCAGATGTCAAAGATGTCGCGAGGTCTGCTGGATTCGATGGACCGTTTTGCATTGCGGCCACACGACAGGCCGAACGACAGCACGCCGGGATTCGCGTCCAGGACCGCGGCAGCGGGATCTCGTTGAGGGCATTCCATCCATGAGCCGGGAAACACATATTGTTGGCTTCCGCGTAGGCCGCGAGACCTACGGCGTACCTATCACATCGCTGCATGAGATCGTCCGCGTGCCCGAGATCACGGCCGTGCCGGACGCGCCCGATTATCTGGAAGGCGTAATCAACCTGCGCGGAAAAATTGTTTCCGTGGTCGATTTGCGCAAACGGTTCGGACAGCCGTCCGCCGGACTCGACCGGCGCAGCCGCATTCTGGTCGTCGAACACCGCGGCCGCCTCGCGGGCATGATTGTGGATTCGGCGTCGGAGGTTCTGAAGATTCCCGAAAGCGAAATCGAAGCTGCCCCCGCCATGATGCGGGAAGGTGGATTGGACTGCGTCACCGGCCTGGGCAAGTACAAGGGGCGGCTCATCATTCTGCTGGATATCAGCAAGGTATTAGGGGCGCGTGAGATTGGGAACGAAGCATCGGCGACAAAACCGGCAGGCAATGGTAAGGCGGGGACAGCGACAGCAACAGCAACAGCAACAACAACGAAGAGCGCCTCGGCCGGAAAGTAGCAGGAAGACCGAACCCACATGAACACCAGCGATACCCCGGCCCTCACCGAAGCGGAATTGAAACTCCTGCAGACACTCGTCTACCAGGAGTGTGGCATGCATTTCGACGATCGGCGCACTTCCTTTCTGCAGGATCGTTTGCAGCGTCGGTTGAAGGAATGTCAGCTCGATTCGTTCTACAGTTACTACCGCCTGCTCATCAGCCAGCCGGGAAAACAAGAGCTGTCTCGCCTGCTCGAAAACCTCACCGTGAATGAGACCAGCTTCTTCCGGAACAAGGCGCAGCTCGATCTGTTTCAGCGCGAAGCCATGGAAGATATTCTGAAGCGCAAGCAGGCTCGCCGGGATTACGGGTTGAGAATCTGGAGTGCGGGCTGTTCCACCGGACAGGAACCTTACACGCTGACCATGCTGGTGGCCGATACGCTGTCCTACTACTATCTGCGCAATCCCCTGCCCTTCGAATCTCCGGTTCCGAAGCCTCTGGTGCCGGCACCCTGGCGGGTGGAGATCCTGGCCAGCGACATCAACTATTCCGTTCTCCGCGCCGCCCAAGAAGGCTCTTACAGCGAGCACCAGATGTCGGGAGTCGACTATGGCTACCGCTTGCGCTACTTCGACAAAGTCGCCGACCGCTACGTGGTGAAGAAGAACGTCAAGGAACTGGTGCACTTCGATTTTCATAACCTGAAGACCGAATACCTGCCGCAGCGCAACGACATGATCTTCTGCCGCAACGTGATGATGTACTTCGACGAGGCCGAGCAGAAGCGGTTGGTCGAAAAGTTTTATCGTTGTCTGAATCCCCAGGGATATCTCTTCGTCGGCCATGCCGAAAGCCTGCTCGGGCTGACCGACAAATTCCAGATGGTGCACCTCAACAGCGGCACGGCGTATCAGCGGGTAGAGGTGAAAGGGTGACCATTCCCCCCGACGACCGGATGACCGAACTCCACCAGCTCTTCTTCGAGAGCGCGGGGGAGCTCGTCCAGAATCTGAACGACCAAGCGATGCGACTGGAGAAAACCCCCGGAGACGTGGAGACGGCCCGCAGTCTGAGGCGGACGGTGCATACGCTGAAGGGGGACGCGGCGGCTTGCGGTTTCCGGGAACTCAGCGAATTGTCCCACGAATTCGAGGACGTGCTGACGCTGGAGAATACGGCAGCGGCGGCTTCGGTTCCAGAAATTGCCTTGCGCGTCGCCGACGTGTTCGCCGCCTTGCTGCAGGCCTATAAGAACGGCACGAAACTTCCTAGCATCCAGTCACTGCGCGCGGACATTGCCCGTCTGGCAAATCCAGCGCCCGCCGGCGCGGGCAAACCGAGGAAGAAGAAAACAGCTGCCGCGAAAACCACCCGCTGGTCGGAATACGAACAGCTGGCGATCACTCGGGCACTGGCGGGCGGCAAGCGGGTTCAGCACGTCGTGGTGCAGATTGACCCACAGTGCGGCATGCCCATCGCCGGGCGCCAGATGATCCAGTTAGCCCTTGCCGGACTGGGCGAGGTGCTGGCTGTCTATCCCGTCGAAGGCAGTCTCGACCGCATAACCCGCGTCGAAGCGGCTCTCGCGTCGGAAAAACCGGCGGAGCTCATCCGGGCAAAGTGCAACATTCCAACGATTGCGCTGAATGTCCGAGTGACGCCGCTGCGCGTCAACGCGCCTTCGCACCTGCTTCCAACGGTTTCCCCTGCCGCTTCTGAACTCGTCCGTCCTGAGCTCAAGGGCGAAGAAGCGTCGGTTGCGACCGGCGATGTCACCGCCGACGTAACTGCCGGGGCCGCTGCGAACAACGCTGCGTCGCCAGGTGAAACCGTGGGGGCACCCGCCGCACCAAGCGGCCCCGACAACCTGCTGCGAGTGGATGCGGAAAGAATCGACAGCGTACTCAATCTGGTCGGCGAGCTGATCCTGGCGAAATCGATGCTGCAACAGGCGCTGTTGGAATTTGGACAACGCTTCCCCAAGGATGTTTTGCGGGGAAAGTTCTCCGATGCCATGGCATTCCAGGGGCGGGTCTTGAATGATCTGCAGCACTCCGTCATGAAGATTCGCATGGTGCCGGTCGATCAGCTGTTCCGCCGGTTCCCGCGCATCGTGCGCGATGTCGGGCGGCAGTGCGGGAAAGAAGTTGAGCTGATTGTTCGGGGTGGGCAAACCGATCTCGACAAAACCATCCTGGATGCGATTGCCGAGCCGCTCACCCATCTGATCCGAAACGCGGTTGGCCACGGCATCGAGACCGCCGAAGAGCGCGTTCGCGCGGGCAAGCGGCCGCAGGGCATATTGCGCTTGGGCGCTTATCACCAGGGAAACCAGGTGGTGATCGAGATCTCCGATGACGGGGCCGGTATTGATGCGGGTAAAGTCCGCCAGCGCGCCCTGTCCCAGGGATTGCTGAAGCCCGAACAGGCCGCCCGCCTCACCGAAGCGGAGACTCTGGATCTGATCCTGCAGCCGGGATTCTCCACGGCGGAAGAAATCACCGAAATTTCGGGCCGCGGAGTGGGATTGGACGTGGTGCAGAGCGTGCTCGGACGCCTGAAGGGAACGGTTCAGATCGAAACTGCGTCCGGACGCGGCACAACTTTCCGTCTGCGGCTTCCGTTGACCCTCGCCATTATCAGGGCGTTGATGTTCCGGGTGGACCAGCGCCTCTACGCCCTGCCGCTGAACGCGGTGGCCGAGATCGCGCGCACGGTTGAAGAAGATATCCATCGGGTGGAGCACTATGAAGTGCTGCAATTGCGCAATGACGTTTTGCCGCTGCTGCGCCTGGGCACAACCCCTGAGAGCGGGCCGGAAAGGGCGCGACGTAAGGTTTTCGTGCTGGTGATCAGCAGCGGGGACCGCAAGTTCGGTCTCATCGTCGACGGGCTGGAGGGCGAAGACGAGTTGGTCATCAAGGCGCTCGATGATCAGTCGATCACGACCGACCTGGTGAGCGGGGCATCAATTCTCGGTGACGGCAGGGTGGTTCTCATCCTGAACATGATCGCGCTGATGGATCGATTCACGCGCGGGCGGGCGGACGCAACCGGGCCGCGGATGGCGGGTCTGCTGTCGAGTGCCATCCCGGCAACAACGAGCAGTGGGGGAATCCGGACCGGCGAGATGCATGCGCGCACGACGGCAGGGGGCCGGGCATGAGAAAACCGCTGCGCGTCTTGGTGGTGGATGATTCGGCTCTAATGCGTAAGCTGATTCCGAAGATCCTCGAACAGGATGACGCCATCGAGGTTGTGGGCACGGCGATGGACGGTCATTTTGCGTTGAAGAAGATCGCGGACCTGTCGCCGCAAGTAGTGACGCTCGACCTGGAAATGCCTGGACTGAACGGGGTTGATACCCTGAAAGAAATCATGCGACGCTGGCGGGGGCTGCCGGTAATCGTGGTCAGCTCGCACAGCACCGCGGGCGCGGCGATCACGCTCAAGGCGCTGTCGCTGGGCGCCTTTGATTTCGTGGCCAAGCCGAAGGACGTTTCGGCGCACATGCCGGAAATTGCCGACGAGTTGATCAAAAAGATCCGGGCGGCGGCGCAGAGCGCGGGGGTGCAGATGCAGTTCCTGCCGGCGGAAACGCGCGGTCAACGGCCCCACAAGCTGCAGCCCGTTGCACCGACGCGCATCGTCGCCATCGGTGTTTCCACTGGTGGTCCGAACGCCTTGCAATACATGTTTTCACAGCTGCCAGCGGAATTTCCGGGCAGCATCCTGGTCGTGCAGCACATGCCAGACGGGTTCACCGAACTGTTTGCCAAGAGGCTCGATGATAGCTGCCCCATCCGGGTGAAGGAAGCGCAATCGGGAGACTTGCTGGTAGCCGGTCGTGCGCTCATTTGTCCGGGGAACCGGCACATGAAGGTGAAGAAATTCCCGCTGGGCAACGTGGCCATTCTGGGTGAGGAAGCGCCCGTGAACGGCCACCGCCCTTCGGTGGATGTGTTGTTCCACAGCATAGCTGAGGAATTTGGGCCGCAAGCTATGGCCGTATTGATGACCGGCATGGGAGAAGACGGAGCCGCCGGCTTGGGAGAGATCCGGTCGGCCGGGGGATTCACCGTGGCGCAGAGCCAGGAGACATGTGTGGTTTTCGGCATGCCCAAGGCGGCCATCGAACGCGGCTACGCGATGCGTATCGCGAACCTCCAGGATTTGCCCAATATTTTGCAGGCACAATGCGCCCCCGACCGCGGGCGGGTCGAAACCGCACGCGGGGACAGCGGCGACGTCAAGCGCGCGACTGGTGCCGGAAGTAACTAGAGTTATCTACCGAAAGTGCGTAGATCGTGTTTAAGTGATAGTTGGGGAGGAGTGCCATGGAAAAGTTTGCGCCCGTAAAACGGAGCGAAGACGGACAGCCGGTACGCTATCTGATCGTGGATGACTCCGTGTTCGCCCGCAAGAACCTGGCCCGGATGGTCGAAACATTCGGTGGACAGGTAATCGGCGAGGCGGGCGACGGAGTCTCGGCGATCAGCGAGTACGAACGGTTGATTCCTGACATCGTTCTAATGGATATCACCATGCCGCAGATGGAAGGCATTGAAGCGGCGGAGAAGATCGTGCGCGACCATCCGAGCGCCCGCATCGTCATGGTCTCATCGGTCGGCTACCAGGAGAACATCGTGGCAGCCTTGCAGCGAGGTGCCCGCCACTTCGTGCAAAAACCGGTGAAGCCGGAAGTTCTCTATGAAGTGATCAAGTACGTCATGCGTGACGACGGAACGACGCCGCAGGGCGCCGGCGCGGGAGCTGGAGCATAGTCAATGCGGATGGATCTGATTCAGCCTTTCATTAACTCGGCCGACGCCGTCCTGGCGCAGGGGCTGGAATCGCCTATTTCCATCGAGAACCTGAGCATGGAGGAAGAGGCGTACCGGCGAAAAGGGATCGCTGCCGAGGTTTGCCTCACGGGCGAGATCGAAGGGCGGATCATTTTTGACGTCGACTTGGGCACGGCGGTGCAGCTCGCCACCCGTCTGGCCGGCGTTGAAGTATCCGAAACCGACGAACTGGTACGCGAGGCAGTCTGCGAACTGGCGAACCAGATCATTGGCAACTCCGTCACCACCCTCAACGACCAGGGATTTCACTTTCACGTTCGTCCACCAACCCTTCACACTTCCGACCAGGGCAGCAAGAGCAGTGAAGACACGGAAGCCCTGGTGATGTGCTTCAACACTTCCAGCGGAAACGTCTTCATGAATGTGGCCTTGCGCTACCACCGCCGGGCGACGGAACGGTCTGCGGTCGCTGGCTAGAAACCGGTCGTTCGTCTCTCGCTAACATTAGCCGGTAGTCGTTGGTCGCTGGCCCCGAAAAACCTGACTGTTGAGACGTGGCTTGCCTCGTCTCCCGCGTCTCCCGGGGCTCCTGCGCCCCTTGGAACAGCATCGCCGTCCGACTCCGGCCTACACACTCCGAACCACTCGATCTCTTAGCAGGCAATCAAGGACCGGCAAACAGAAACACTGGATTCTGCGGCGGGTTCTGCACGCTCGGCGGAATGGGAGGGCGGGTGCCGACGGGTGCCGGAAGATTCAGGATGTAGCTTTCGCTCGTGGTGTCGATGATGTTGACGTTGCCGCCATCGCAACTCGATAGATATGCGCGCGAACTGTCGCCGCCGGCGGCCATCGCCATACGAAAGCGGGTAGTTGCGCAGAAGGCGTCGTAAGCAGGAAATCCCGGAACTGCAAACGAATTCTTGATCGTATTGTTCGCGACGTTGATCACTGTCACCTGCGGGCAGAAGTTACCGGACGCATCTTTGTAGTAAGCCCCGACATAAGCGCGGCTCCCATCCGGCAGCGCGGCGACGGCTGCAACCGTCAACGTCTGCGCGCTGGTGCTAGAGCAGGGGTCCGACGTGCCCCGCAAACTCGGTACAACCGTCGGAATCGCGATCGGTCCTCCCGTAAGAACCTGCGGAGTAGACTGCGAGACGTCCAGTATCGTCAACTGGGCGCCTCCCGGTATGTAAAGCCGATTCTTATTGACGTCGTAGAGCATGTAAGCAGCACTGGGAGCACTGACGCTGGCGTCGATCACGTTATCCGGGCCGGCCGTCGAGGTGGTATCGATTGTGCTCACAATACCATTGCCATTGAGGACATAGACGCGCTGATCGTCGGAGCGAGC